>JAKAWK010000027.1 GCA_021827365.1 Nitrospirota bacterium | reverse complement strand
TTACCCTTCCGGTCGCTGTGGCCGTCGACGGGTTCTTTGTCACTCACGCCCGGGGATATGTGAATCTCCCGTCAAAGGACATCAAGCTTCCTCCCAGGGATCCCTATGCGGAAGCCGTTCCGGCGATGGACAACGAAAACCCGCCGGCTCGTCTCTCCCGTGACGCACCGATCCAGAAGAGCAACTTCATCAGCTATCAGGTCCATGCCTCCTGGCAGCAGGAGGTCTGGGCGGCCAACGAACGGGCCCGGCGCTATATCAATAAATACATGGGAGGATTGATCGAGGTCGTGAATCCCGATGCGGAAATCATGCTGATCGCCTCCGGAAGCGCCGTTTCCCAGTCTCGCGAAGCCGTCCGCCAGGCGGAGGAAGAGCACAACACCAAGGTGGGGTTGATCAAAGTCCGCTCCATCCGGCCCTTCCCCACCCCGGAACTGCGTGCGGCATGCAAGCATGCGAAGCGTATCATTGTCCCCGAATTCAACTATATGGGCTGGCTCCACCGTGAAATCGTGACCGCCCTTTACGGTCACAGCAAGGCCGAAATCCTTGCCGGTCCGAGGGTTTATGGAGGAATGTCCATGCCCACGGAGATGATTCTCCAGACGATCTTCCCGGAGAAGAAATTTATTTTCTAGAAACTGGGACTTTCTTCCGCAGCTCCGAAGGAGTTTGCGGTCCAGAGGACAACGACAAATAACCAGGACATATTGGAGTCAAACATGAGCGTTAAGAATATCTCGATCACTCCCGGATGGGAAAAGTACATGACCAAGGAATACCAGGATCTCGTGGAACGCGGTCCCTACGGAAAGCAGAAAAAGGTTTCGGAGATGGGCTCCTTCAAGGAGGTCCTCGAAGAGCACCCGATGTGTGCCGGGTGTGCCATGACCCTTTTCATCCGCCTGACCATGGTGGGCCTCCCCAATCCGGAACACACCGTCCTGATCGGAACGGCCGGATGCGGTCGTCTAGCACTCACCCAGACCTCCATTCCCTTTATCTACGGCAACTACGGAGACACCAACGCGGTGGCCTCCGGATTGAAACGTGGCCTCGAAGTCCGATTCAAGGACCAGGCCAAGGACGTGGTTGTCATGGCAGGTGACGGAGGGTTGGCCGACATCGGTTTCAGTGCGGTCATGCACTCCTGGTTCCGGAAGGAACGATTCACGACCATCATGCTTGACAACGAGGTCTACGGGAACACCGGTGGACAGGAGAGCGGCATGACCGAAAGAGGCGCCCTTCTCAAGATGGCCCCCAAGGGCAAGATGTTTGAAAAGATGGACATGATGGGACTTGCCCAGACAGCGGGTGTGGCCTATATTGCCCGTCTCACCCCCACCAACCCGACACGGGTGGCCTCGGTGGTCCGCAAGGCGGTCATGATTGCCCGTGAGGTTGGACCGACCTTTATCCAAGCCTACACCTCCTGCAACATCGAGTACGCCATTCCGACTCCCAAGGTTCTTGACGACGCCCGGGAAATCGAAGCCAAGCGGTATGGATTTACGGAGATCATCTCCGACGAGGCGAAGGCCTATCTCGACTCTATCGACACCTCGAAAAAGGTCAAAAAGTAAGGACTGCGAAAATCCGGCGGGGATCTCAACCATCCCCGCCAATCAAGGAGAAGATCTCATGCTAAAGCGCTACAACATTCGCATGGCGGGAATCGGAGGGCAGGGTGTCGTCACGGCCTCCCACATCCTCAGCAACGGAATGGTCATCAACGGAGGAGAGAGCACGCTGGTTCCCTTCTTCGGATCGGAAAAGCGAATGGCCCCGGTGGAATCCTACGTGCGCATCGCCATCGACCGGATCTATGAAATCGGGGAGATCATCTATCCGAATGTCATCATGATTTTCCATCCCCAGGTCATTACCCATGGCAAGTCTTACACCATGCCTTTTTATTCTGGCCTGAAGCCGAACGGGGTCGTCCTGATCAACTCCGACACGCCGATCGCCCTCCAGCCTGACGAAGTCCGGGAGCTCGAGGAGCGACATGCCCGTATCCACTATCTTCCCGCAACCACGATGGCCAGGGAAGTCGGAGGAACCGATCTCGCAACGAACATGGCGATGGTCGGAGCCATTGCCTCCATCCTGGGAATTCCTGACATGCCCTCCCTCGAACAATCGGTCAGGGAACGCTTTCTTGGAAAGGGATTTGTCGTCTCCGGCGGAACGGCGGCTCTTGACAACGTGATCGAAAAGAAATTCGCCAAAAAGGAGCAGCTCCTCAAGAGCAACATGGCCGTGATCGCGGCAGCCTACCAGTATGCCCAGGATCACGGATGGGCCGCCAAACCTCAAAAGGCCTCGGTCTGATCTAACCCAAAGGAGTGGACCCTTGTATCTAGTCGCACATATCGATCAAGCCATCTGCAGCGAAACGGCCTGCCGGCTTTGTACCCAGTATTGCCCGGAGGCAAATACGATCCTCTATGACAACGCGGCCAAGACAGCCTTTGTGGCCGTCGATCGCTGCAAGGGGTGCGAGATCTGCGTCGGCATCTGTGACGATCTGGCGAAGCATCATGCCATCAAGATGGTCATGATCACCGATCTTGAGAATCAGTTCGAAATGTCCAGAGAAGGTTTCCGGCCGGACCACTGGGACGGCAAGCATTCCTGACCTTCCTCTGTTGGGTCATGGTTGATGATTGTACCGGATTTAAAGGGAGAGGAAGACCGGAGGGTCTTCCTCAACTTTTTTATGGGATTGAAAAAGGCCCTCCCATTCATTGCATGTGACATAACGTGGGGCGGTTGAAAGGTTGCGTGTGATTCGACAAGGATTCCGGCTTCTGATGACGAAGGGAGCCTCCCTTTTCCTGCTTTTGTCCCTTCTGGCTCACGCCGGAACCGCCCGGGCCCAGATCCCGTCTCTCGAAGGCAATGGAGGATGGATCGGAAAGCAGGGTCCCGTTCCGCCCCCCGATCTCTCGGGAAAGGTGGTCCTCTTCGATTTCTGGGACTACACATGCATCAACTGCATCCGGACCTTCCCCCATCTCAATCACCTCTACAGAAAATACCGATCCCAGGGTCTGGTCATCGTTGCGATCCACTCTCCCGAGTTTTCCTTTGCGGCCATTCCCGATCGCGTGGAAAAAGCCATAAGGCTCTACCACCTCCGCTTTCCCGTAGTTCTGGACAAGGACCAACGGCTATGGAACCGTTTCCACAACCACTACTGGCCAGCCGATTACCTCTACGACAAAAATGGCCGCCTCGTCTACCATGCCTTCGGAGAGGGGGGCTACGACCTTCTTGAGGATCAGGTCCGCCAGGCCCTCCACCTCGGAGCGACGTCCCTCACATCCGGGAACCAGCCGGATTTTCCAGAAGACCTGACCCCCGAACTTTATGCAGGAACCGATCGTGGCCATCTCGGAAATCCTTCCGGATACCATCCAGAGGGTTCGGCCACCTACAAGGGGCATCCCATCCCCCCTTCGCTCATCACACTTCACGGCCCATGGAGAACGGAACCGGACCACATCACCTCTCTTTCTCCTCTTCCGGGAGGGACGACCTCCCTCACCGTCCTCTATCACGGGACGGGGGTCAATGCTGTCCTGAAACGGGCGGGAGGCCCCCTCTCCCTTCCGGTCCTCGTATACCTCGACGGAAAGCCCCTTCCCAAGGCCTATTTCGGAAAGGACGCGCGTCGTCTCTCTGAAACAACCGCCGGAATTCTCCTCCGAGAGGCACGCATGTATTCTCTGATTGCCGGACAGACCTATGGACTCCATCGTCTGGACCTCGTTTTCCCCTCTCCTGACACGGCGCTCTACACTCTGACCTTCAACCCGTAAGGGGAGGTTCCATGACCTTTCGCATCCCTGCCTCCGATCATTACCAGGTCCTCTCCCTAACGTGCCACTCCGAAGATTCCCCTGCCATCGAAGGGTGGGTTGCAAAAACATACCAGATCCCTGTTCTCGTAACAGAGGGCGACCCTTTCCAAATCGCCTTTTCTCCTCCCTTCGACTCTCCTCTGGAACAGATCCTTCTGGAGGAAGGTCTCCGCTCCCTGGGAGCCCTTGAGATCAGGGTCGATTCCTTTGAGCGCCATGACTGGCAGGAGCTTTGGAAAGAGCAGGGTTTCAGGCGCTTTTGTGTGGGTGAGGAACTGACTGTCGTCCCGGCCTGGGATCCGGATCCCGTTTCCCACCCGTCAATCAGGATCGACCCCCAACTCGCCTTCGGGACCGGATGGCACGAAACGACCTTCTGCGTCCTTGAACGCATCCTGGAAAAAATCAAAAAGACGGGAGGAGCAGGAAGAGTCCTGGATTTCGGGGCGGGAACCGGAATCCTTGGAGTGGCAGCCCTGAAGCTCGATTCCCGGGCCAGCCTGCTTGCGGTCGACAACGATCCCTATGCCGTCGAAGCCACGACCGAAAATCTTCGTCTGAATGAGATGGAGGGACGGGGACGTGTTCTTGGGGAATTGCCCCCCTTTTCAGAGGGGGAGACTCCCCCCGGCCCCTTCGACCTGATCGTCGCCAATGTCACGGGGGGAGTCGTTCTCGAGATGGCTGATATTCTCTGGGGGATGCTGGAAGAAAAGGGATGGCTGGTCTGTTCGGGAATATCAAAGGACGAAGCGGGTCAGGTCGAGGAGCTCCTTCGGGCCCTGGACCCATCTCCCCGGAAGTTTCCGGGTGAGCGCTACAACACTTACTGTCTCGTGAAAGAAGGGGGCCGTGGATAGAGAAACCCCTCTCAGGAAAAGACTCTCCCTCAAAAACCCCGTCTGCCTGTCTCTGGACATTTCTGACCCGGTCAGGGGATTGGCCCTGCTCCGGAGGACAGGTCCCATGGCCGGAATGGTCAAGGCCGGTCCGGTCCCCTTTCTCGCCTGGGGAGAGACCCTTTTAAGAACTGCCGAAGAATCGAATATCCCCCTCTTTCTCGATCTCAAGTGGCATGACATTCCCAATACGGTCCATGAGACAATCCTCCATCTCCCCTCCCCCGCAATCCGGATGATTACGGTCCATGCCCTGGGAGGTCCAACGATGATCCGGGCCGCCAGAGAGGCCTGCCAGAAGCTGGGGCCGACCCGGCCGGTCCTTCTCGCGGTCACCGCCCTCACGCACCTGACGCCTGAGGAACTCGAAGCCATTGGCCTTGATGGACGTGAGGCCGCCGTCAAACGGCTTGGATCTATGGCCCTTGCGGCCGGGGCAGACGGCTTGGTCCTCTCCCCCAGAGAGCTCATCTTCGCCCGGTCTCTTTGGGGGAGGGGACCCTATCTTGTCACTCCCGGAATCCGGCCAAAGGGTTCAAAGGTCGAAAATGACGACCAGACCAATGCCGAAACACCGGGGGAGGCGCTACGCAGGGGAGCCGACCTCCTGGTGGTCGGCCGACCGGTCCTTCAGGCGAAAGATCCCGAAGAAGCCCTCGCAGGAATTCTCAGGGAGATCGAAAACCCCTAGTCCATCCTTTGCTCAGGCCTTTTCATCAGACCTCTTCGACGTTTTTCTCGCCCTTGATCCAGTACCGGTGGAACTCTCCCAGATGGGTCAGCGTGGTCATGTCCTTCATTCGGTCGACGAAGAGGTGTCCCCGCAAATGGTCTATTTCATGCTGCAGGACGACCGCCGGAAATTCTTCCCAGTCCAGGATGACAGTATTCCCGTTCCGGTCGAGAGCCTCGAGCTTGACGGCCCGGGATCTCGGAACCTTTCCCCGGAGATTGTCCAGGGAGAGGCAACCCTCCCATCCTGTGCGGATCTCCTTCGAGAGGTATTTGAAGACGGGGTTGATCAGGACAAGGAGAGGAAACGGGGGAGCCTCGGGCGCGCGGTCGTCATCGAGCGATTCAATGACGACGACCTGTTTTGAAACATGGACCTGGGGGGCGGCTAGACCCAGGCCGTCCTCATCGCGCATGGTTTCGATCATGTCGTCCAGGAACCGCTGAAAGTCCACCGACTCGATTTCCTTTTTTGAAACCGGTTCCGATATCTTTCGCAGGATGGGATTTCCCATCTTCGCTATTTTCAGCAATGCCATTAAAAATCAACCCCTTTCTGTGCCATGATCCCCTTGTCGAAGGGATGCTTGATCATCTTCATCTCGGTCACGAGATCCGCCCTCGCGATCAGGGCGTCAGGGGCATTCCGGCCCGTCAGAACCACATGCTGGCCTTGAGGTCTCTCGTCGAGAAAGTCCAATACCTGGTCAATATCAATATAATTGTATCGGAGGGCGATATTGATTTCATCAAAAACCACGATCCCATACCCTCCCGAAAGGGCTTCCTTCCGGGCATAGGCAAAGGCCTGCTGGGCGACCAGACGATCTCTGGCGGCGTCCTTCGTCTCCCAGGTGAAGCCCTCCCCCATGGGAACGATGGTGATCCGGCCCTCAAATTCCAGGGCCGCCTCCCGCTCTCCGGAATGCATGCGTCCCTTCATGAACTGGACCATCAGGGAGGTTATCCGGTACCCCGCTGCGCGAAAGAGCATTCCCAGGGCCGCCGTCGTCTTTCCCTTCCCGTCTCCCGTATAGACGATAACCAGCCCGGGGGCAGACACGTCTTTTTCCGCGCTCATCCCTGGGCCTTTCTGATCCGGGCGCCGGTTTCCAGGTCGTACTTGTTCCGGTAACCCCGGGGGGTGACCATTCTCCCGGAGACGAGTCGGGTCTGGGAGTTCCCGACGAGAATCGTCGTCAGCATGCCGATCGGATGGGTCAGCATCTTGTCGATATTCGAAATCACGACAGTTTCTCCCTCCCTCATGGCACTTTTCACGATTCCCACAGGCGTCTCGGGAGCCCGATGGGAAAGCAGGATTTCGCGGGCTTCCTCGACTTGGCGAACCCGTTTCGAAGAGCGGGGATTGTAGAGGGCCACGACAAAATCCGCCGAGGCGGCAGCTTCAAGGCGTTTTCTGATGATCTCCCAGGGGGTCAGGAGATCTGAGAGGCTGATCGAGGCAAAATCATGCATCAGCGGGGCTCCGAGCAGGGAGGCGCAGGCAGAAAGGGCGGTAATCCCGGGGATGACCTCCACATCGATTTCGGGGCCCGTCCACCCTTTTTGCTCGAGGACTTCGTAGGCAAGGCCGGCCATCCCGTAAATTCCCACATCCCCGCTGCTCACAAGGGTGACGCGGTGGCCGGCATAGGCCAGCTCGACAGCCTGGGTCGCCCGGTCGATTTCTTCGGTCATGCCCGTTTCGATCACGGTCTTCTCTGCGATGAGAGGACGGACAAGATCGATGTAGGTCCGGTAGCCAATGATGATGTCCGCTCCCTCAATCGCCCTTCGGGCGACAGGAGTCAGGTGGTCTTCCGAACCGGGTCCGAAGCCGACCAGGGTCAGGGCCCCGCCCTTCGTCTCCCGGGAGGGAGAGATATAACTTTTTGTCATGGTATCCTCATGTTACGGATTGGAGGTTGACTCTTCAGGCACCCAGCGGGCAAGCGCCAGGGTGACATTTCCGGATTTGAGTTTTTCCACCTCCAGGATCGGTCGCCCCTTCCAAGGAGGGGGCGACTGGATCAGGGAGAGGAGGGCGGCCGGCTCCGCCACCGAAGGGGTTCCGACGTACTTCAGCACGACACCCGAGGGATTGGGAACGGAGACCGCTCCCAGCTGGTCCCTTGAAAAAAAGAAAATGGGCCGGGAAAATCGTGAGGCCGTATCCAGGATTCCCTGTTCATCGGATTTGAGATCGATCGACCCGAAGGACTGGAGGCTTTTCGGGTGAATGCGATGGGTCGCAAGGAGGGCCGTCAGGGCCTCCGTGATTTCATCAGGGGAGGTCCCCCGGTTGCAACCGATCCCCACACCGTAGACTCGGGGGACAAGAGAGATTCCTTCTACGCCTGGCGGGAGCGGACATTCGGGAATCCGGCTTGAAATGATGACGGCCGCCCGAACCGGGGGAAAGGGATCGGGAAAAGAATCGGCCTTGAGGATGTTCGGCTTCAGAGGGCCCGAGAGTGACGGGACGAGGATTCCCTCCAGGTTCATGAACAGGACGGGATCCCCGTCAACGATGGCCGAACTCACGCGCTTGAGCTGGTCGAAGGGATCGAGCACGGCTCCGATTTCCTGGGAGATGATATCCGGGGCCACGTTCTGGGTCACATCGGTCCCTGTTGTCACCACGGCCATGGCCCCCGTCGAGCGGGCGATCTCTTCGGCGAGACGATTGGCTCCCCCCAGGTGGCCCGAAAGGACGCTGATGATGAATTTCCCCTGGACATCCCCGACAAGCACGGCCGGATCACGGCTTTTGTCCGCGATGAGGGGGCCGATCGAGCGGACGATGATACCCAGGGCCATGATGAAGACAAGGCCGTCATAACGGGCGAATAGCTCCGGAAGGAGGTTCTTTAATACACCGTCAAAGGGCCTGGACTGCGGGCGCAAATCTTCGGGAATGTTTGGAACATATCTTTCCGAGACAAAAAGGTCGGCTCCGGTCTCCCGGGCAATCTTTGCCGCAACGACGAGCCCCGGACGGGTGATGGTCACGACCGCCAGCTTCTTCTCCCCGACCGGGTCCGCCCCCCCGCTCATGACCGCTCCTCCGCTTTTGTTCCTGTCTTCTGGGGATGCTGGAAGAGGGAGACGATCCAGACAGGATTTAGAGCCTCGATCCGGTGGAGTCCGACAATCGGCTGGCCCCGGCCAACCTGAACATGAAGGATATCCGGCTCGATGCCTCGCCCCTTCCCCCAAGCCAGGACTTCGGAGAGATTTTCAACCGTGGCAAGATTGACGACGATCCCTGGAGATGGGCCATCTCCGCAGCAGGCATCAAGAAGATCCGCCATTCTTCCCCCCGATCCCCCGACAAAGACCCGGTGCGGAGCCGGAAGGCCCGCCAGAGCCTCGGGAGCCTTTCCGAAGACTGTTCTAAACCGGGAGGAGAGTCTGAAGGTCTTTACATTTTCCAAAAGGCACCCGTAGTCTTCTTCGTCCTTCTCAACCGCGCAGACAGTAAGGTCATCCACCAGCCGGGCCGCCTCAATGCCCACAGAGCCGGATCCTGCCCCGATGTCCCAGAGGACCTGGCCGGGATGAAGATCGAGCTTTGCCAGGGAGAGGACACGGATTTCTGTTTTCGTGATCAATCCCTTGCGGGGGACTGTAAACCGGAAGGCTTCTTCCGGCAAGCCAAAAAGTCGATCAGAGGTCGGCATTTGTTTCCTATCCGTTTTTGTCTTCCAGTGTCAGGACCACCATATTCAGCACCCGGAAATCCCGGGATTTTATCTCCTCCGGAACAACGGGAAAAAAGGTCGTCACCTTCTGTCCCGGCATACCGATCTCTTCCAGAACCGTCATTTCATGGATCTCAAATCCCTGGCGGTGCGCCATCTCCAGAAGGAGGGAGGGACCGCCGGAGCCCCCCGTATAGAAGATCCACCGGCCCGCCGAGAGTTTCGGCTCCTCCCTTTTTCCATGGAGGCTTCCGACATTCACCTCGTCCCAGGGCTCTCCCAGGAGCGAAAAGGCCCGCTGAACCAGGGTTGTGGCCGGTGAAAAGGCCAGGAGGTGGCGGGGGATCGCCCGGGAAATCGCGGCCCCGATCCCGTGGTAAAGGGGGTCGCCCGTGGCGAGGATGACGGCCACATCCCTCCCGGCCTCTCCCTCGAAATCTTTCAGAGCCGAAATGACCTCGGGAACATTGTTCGTGACAAAAAGGAGACGCGCCCCGAGGGGAAGCCGTCCCGACAGACCTTCAATATGGCGCCTCCCTCCGCAAAGGAGACCGCATCTTCCCAGAAGCCCGGAGAGGGGAGGCCGGTCAGGGTCGGGACCCTCCGGTTCCACGCCAATAACGTGGATGACCGCCCGGCTATTCACCCGAGGTCCCTGCCCGGCCGATCAGCTCTCCACGGAAATTCGCCAGGAGAATTTCCATCTCCGGGGGATGGGGAGAAATCCTTTTCAAGTGCGTGACGATATTCCGGCACAACAGGGGAAAGAATTGGGTGTTTCCGGAAGCCTCCAGGATCTCCCCCACATGCCGGGCCGTGTTGGCCTTGAGAATTTCGGAGCACACCTCCTCGGAAGACCCCGTTTTCCGCGCCAGATCGACAAGGAAGTCCAGATCGACCTGGGAGCCCGCGGCATGGGTCTGGGTCACCCCCTTGGCCAGTTTCGAAAATTTTCCGAGAAAACCGGCCATAATGATACGCCTGATTCCCGTCCTGGCGGCCTGGCGAACGGAGTATCCCGTGAAGTCGCCAATCTGGATGAATCCTTCCTGGGGAAGATCGGGATGGAGTTTCATCGCGAAGGCTTCGCTCTGGCCCCCCGTCGTCAGGACGACGGTATCGAGGTTCCGTGCCCGGGCCACTTCCAGAGCCTGGGCAATGCTCGCGCGGTAAGCCGCCGTGCTGAAGGGAACCACGATTCCCTTCGTTCCCAGGATGGAGAGACCTCCCACAATTCCCAAGCGGGCATTCAGGGTCTTTCCTGAGCGCTGTTCCCCGTCGGGAATGGATATCGTGATCTCGATCCCCGGATTTCCAAGGGCGAGATGTGCCGAAATGCTCTCCTTCGAGGCCAGAAACTCTCCCGACATGAATTTTCTCGGAACGGGATTGATGGCAGGATCTCCCACCGGAATGGCCAAGCCGGGCTTTGTGATCCGGCCAACTCCGGTTCCAGCCCTGTAAATGATCTGCCCCTCCCCCGTCAGCCGGACTTCTGTGATGATTTCAGCCCCATGGGTACAATCCGGGTCGTCCCCCCCATCCTTGATGATCGAGGCGAGGGCCCATGGGAGCCCACCACGCATTCCGGATTCATAGCTTTTAAGGGAAAAATCTGCATTACGCCCATTCGGGAGCCGGATTCGGACTTTTTCGGCCCAGATTCCTGTGACAAGCGCATCGAGGCAGGCCCGCACTCCGGCCTGGGCACACGCCCCTGTTGTAAACCCAGTCCGCACGATTCCCTCCAAAACACCTGGCCCTGATATCCGTTTATTTTGTTAGTCTAACTCGTATTCACCGGGATCTTCAATCGTGAGCCGGATTATCTGTCCCCGGACCATTGATTAGTCGGCCAGGGCTTTGTTACACTACTACGGTTTAACTCTTAAAAAGCGGGGATACCAAATGGGAAAGACAGACGTCATTCTGAAACAAAAAATCGACAACCTCGGCAATCCCGGTGACCTCGTCTCCGTCTCGGCCGGTTATGCCAGAAATTATCTTCTTCCCAAGAATCTCTGTGTTCTTGCCGGGAAGGAAGAACTGGCCGCGCTTGAGGTCAGAAAAGAACAGATCCGGAAAAAGGCCCAGAAGGAACAGGAACACCTGGGATTACTGGCCCGGACTCTTTCCGAACTTTCCCTCAGGGTTCCGGTCAAGACCGGGGAAAAAGGAAGGCTCTTTGGATCGGTGACCACGATGCATATTGCCGAGCTGCTCGGCCAGAAAGACATACAGGTCGACAAGAAGCAGCTTCACATCGAATCTCCCATCCGCGAACTGGGGGAATATACGATCACTGTCGATCTGGGCCATTCCCTTCATGCCCCACTAAAGATCGAGGTCGTCTCCGAGTAGGTTCATACCTCAGGTTCCATTTTAATTCCTGGAGAGACCCCTTCGGTCCCTCCCCTTCAAACTAAGGAGATTTCATGTCCCTGACATTTAATCCGAGCAATCTTCGCCGCACCCGGACTCACGGGTTCCGCAAACGGATGGCGACCACTGCCGGGAAAAAAGTTATCAAGAAGCGTCGCGCCAAGGGCCGTTACCGCCTGACTGTCTGATGCGGATTTTCCATTGAAGGCGCTCCCCCTCACGAGGTCCCAGATCCAGTCTCTGATCGAATCTCCGGGGATCAAGTTTGTCTGTCCTTCCTTTGTTCTCCTTTGCCGTCTGTCCCCCGTGCAACGGGTGAGCATTCTCGTTGGCAAAAAGCTTGGCAAGGCCGTCGTCCGAAATCGCATCAGGCGGCGCCTTCGGGAATCCTTTCGTCTGACGAACGGATTCCCTCTCGGAGAATATGCCCTTATGGGGCGGTCCCTTTCCCTGACCGTTCCTTTTGAGACGCTTCTTGAACAGATGGGTGAAGCCAGCAGGACATTAAACAGGATGAAGGCCTGAAAATGCAAAGTGCGATCCGGTTCTACCAGAGATTCATTTCGCCCTTTCTTCCCCAATCCTGCCGGTTTTATCCATCCTGTTCCGAATATTCCCGGCTGGCCTTCGAAAAGTATTCCTTCCCGAAGGCCCTTGCCAAATCAATTTTCAGACTTCTTCGCTGCCACCCCTTTCATCCGGGTGGGATCGACATGCCCTGAACCCGACCGTTCGATTTCCAGGGTCTTTTAAACGTGAAAGTGGATTTTCCGATGTTCAAAAGAATGCTGCCTCTGATCGCGATCGTTCTCGGTTTCAACTTTCTCCTTTATTACTATTTCTCTACCCATAAACAGGAATCCCGGCCGGTCGCCCCTGGCAACGGTATCATCTCCTCGAAGCTCATCTCCGTTCCCATGGTCAACGATCCCGAAGATGACCTGGTCGTCATCTCCTCCCGCGACCTCAAGCTCTCATTTTCCCGAAAATCCGGAACAACGACCTCCTGGTCTCTCCCCCGCTATCTTGAGGCCGACAGAAAGACCCCGGTCAACCTTCTCCGCTCAAAACCCGGGTATGTGGGGGGCGGACTTGTTGTCAGAGACAAAAACGGTCTTCTTCCCCTCACCCTCGAATCAATTTTCCTAAACGGGACACCCCTCACAGCCCAGTCCCTTTCGGTTCCTCCAGGGGGACTCGTCCTTTCCATGCATTATCTCTATAACGGTCACCCCGCCATTCTCGACTACAATATTCCGGCCACGGGATATCGGGTTTCTGTCCATGTCTCAAACCCTGACAAACTCCCTCTCGTCTTTCTTCCGGGCCTTGATTTCGGAATGACAGACGAAGTCCAGTCCTACGGAACCGAATTTCAGGGTCCCATTTACGGCACCGCCGCCGGAAAGATGAATGAGTTCAAGAAAGATCAGGCGGAATCTTTTGCACCAGGCCTTCTTTCCTGGGTCGGAAATGAAACAAAGTATTTCATCGGCTTCCTGTCTGTCTCAGGACTTCCCGTCAATACCGAAATCATCAAGGACAAGACCTCCTCTTTCATACGTCTAGGACTGCCACCAGGAGACGTTTCCTTTTCGATGACCGGGGGACCGAAACGCTACAGCCTTCTCAAAAATGCCGACCCCGGCTTAGTCGATACCGTCGACTTCGGCTGGTTCCTTTTCGGCCGGATCTATCTTGTCAGCTTCCTGGCCAAGTTTCTCTTCCTGATCCTCTCGAATCTTTACGCCCACATGGCCAATTACGGATTTGCCATCATCATCCTGACCCTTTTCATCAAGCTTCTATTTTCCCCGCTCACCTATCTCTCTTATCGCTCCATGTTCCAGATGCAACAGCTTCAGCCCGAAATCAAGAAACTTCAGGCCAAATTCAAGGATGATCGCCAGCAGCTCAACGCCGCCATGATGGAACTCTACAAGGAACGGCGCATCAATCCTCTGGGTGGGTGTCTTCCCGTTCTTGTCCAGATCCCTGTCTTTGTGGCCCTTTACAATATTCTCAACAACACCGTAGAACTCCGGCAAGCCCCCTTTCTCTTTTGGATCCATGATCTTTCACAAAAAGATCCCTACTACATCTTTCCGATCATCATGGGAATCACCATGATCATCCAGACCCGGCTGACACCGTCGACACCGGATCCCATGCAGAAACGGATCATGATGTTCATGCCGGTCGTCATGACCTTTTTCTTTCTCAATTTCCCGTCCGGGCTGGTCTTGTACTGGATCGTCAACAACATGCTCACGATCGGACAGCAATACTTCACGATGCGTTATCTTTTCAAGACCTCTCCTGCCCGTTAGGAGAGAGAATGGTGTAAGACCATGGAACCTATTGTCGCTCCCGTCACGGCCCTGATTCCCCAGGCCGTCGGAATCCTTCGATTATCCGGAGAACGGCTTTCTGACCTTCTCAGAAATCTGTTTCCGGATCTTCCTGAAACGCTTGAACCCCGGCGGGTTTACCGGACGCATCCGGTGGACCAGGGTCTCCCCCTCGACGAATGTCTCCTCCTTTATTTCCAAGCTCCCCATTCCTTCACGGGGGAGGATGTCATCGAAATCCACGCCCACGGAAACCCCCACAATATCCGCAGGCTTCTCTCCCTTCTCCACCAGTCGGGAATCCGTCCTGCCAGGCCCGGGGAATTTTCTCTTCGGGCCTACCAGAACAAAAAGATTTCCCTTCTCAAGGCGGAATCCCTGCACAGAATGATTTCAGCCCCTTCCTATGCGGATTTTCAGATGGCCCACCAACATTATTCCGAAGGCTTGTCTCACCCCCTTGCAAAGATCCAGGATCAGTTCCTGGATATTCTGGCCATGTTTTATACCCTCCTTGACCATCCCGAAGGTGAGGAAGAAGATCTCTCCCGTCTCTCGCTCGAATCTCTTTCCCATCGTCTGGAGGAACTTGACCAGACCCTCTCCTCTCAACTGACTCTCACAAGGAGAACGCGAAGACCTTTCAACGGTTTCAGCGTTCTTATCGCAGGCTTTCCCAATTCCGGGAAATCCTCCCTCTATAACCGGATCCTCAGGGACAACCGGGCCATCGTCTCCCCCCTTCCCGGGACGACCCGGGATCTTCTCGAAGGTCGGCTTTCCTTTCCTTTTGGGGATCTTGTTCTTCTTGATTCTGCGGGAATCCGACCCTCCCAAGACCGGATCGAACAGGAAGGGATCCGGAAGACCCGGAAGACCCTCTCACATGCCGACTGCGTCCTTTGGGTGGCCTCCCCCGAAAATCCCACGCCTCCCGAAGGTCTTTTGAGGGATTCCCCCACGACCTCTGTTCTTCTTCTCTGGAACAAGGCGGATCTCACCTCTCCCCCCGCCGGATCCCGCTACAACCACCTCGTCTCGGCAAGGACCCGCAAGGGAGTGGACGCCCTCGTCAAAAGACTTAAGTCTCTCGCAGAAACCTATTATCAATCCCAGCGCGCGACCTCCCCCCTCGACTCCGACCGCCAGGTCGGCACTCTCAAACTTTTCCGGAAATCCTTGAGTCAGGCCCTTTTCCTTCTCCGGTCCGGGCAGGCAGATCTAGCCCTTTCTGCCCTTGAAGAGGGACGAAAAGTGTTGGATGATGGGGTTGGGTCACTCCCGTCCTCGGAGATTTATGACCGGGTCTTCAAACTTTTCTGCTTGGGAAAATAACGGAGTCACGCGACGATGGCGCAATCATGGGACGTTCTTGTGGTCGGAGGGGGGCATGCGGGGATAGAAGCCGCCTATGCCTCCGCCCGCATGGGTCTGCGAACTCTCTTGGTCACGATGCATCTGGACCTGATCGGCCAGATGTCCTGCAATCCCTCCGTGGGAGGGATCGGGAAGGGGCATCTCGTCCGGGAGGTCGATGCCATGGGCGGAGCGATGGGGGAGCTTGCTGACCGTTCCGGCCTTCAGTTCAAGATGCTCAATACCCGGAAGGGCGCGGCTGTCCAGGCTATCAGGGCCCAGTGTGACCGGACCCGTTATCGCATCGAAGCCCGACGGCTTCTCGACGCCCAGCCCAACCTCTTCCTTCGACAGGGGGAGATCGTGGACCTGGTCGTCACAAACGGCACGGTGGCCCAGGTCGTTCTCCATGATGGATCCCGCCTCTCCTGCAGCGCCCTGGTCCTGACCACCGGGACCTTTCTCAACGGAAAACTCCACGTCGGCCTCGAAGCCACCCAGGGAGGCCGGGGAGGCGAACGGGCCTCCTCGGGTCTTTCAGTCATCCTTCCTGACAAATGCGGCCTTTCCCTTGGCCGAATGAAAACGGGAACCCCTCCGCGTCTACTTGGCCGGTCAATCGATTTCAGCCGCATGGTGATTCAACCGGGAGATGCTCCTATTCCCTTTTTTTCCCTTTTTTCACCTCCACACTCCCTTTTTTTCGACGGCCCCCAGAAACCCTGTTTTTTAACATCGACCACGGAGAAGACCCGGGAGATCATCGAAGCCAATCTCGACCGCTCCCCCCTCTACAGCGGGAAAATTCACGGGATCGGTCCACGCTATTGTCCCTCCATCGAGGACAAAATCGTCAAATTTCCCCACCGGTCCAGCCACCATGTCTTTGTCGAACCGGAAGGACTCGATGTCGACGAGTTCTACCCCAACGGTATCTCCACCAGCCTTCCCCTCGATGTCCAGGAAGAGATCATCGCCTCCATTCCAGGTCTCGAGGAGGCCATGATTCTGAGGCCCGGGTATGCCGTCGAATATGACTTTGTCTTCCCGGACCAGCTTGATCACACCCTTCGTGCCAAATCACTTTCCAACCTTTTCCTGGCAGGACAAATCAACGGCACCACCGGATACGAGGAAGCCGCGGGACAAGGCCTGGTCGCCGGGATCAATGCCGGCCTCAAGGTCTCGGATCGCGCCCCCTGGTCCCCGGATCGACTGGGATCCTACCTAGGCGTGATGGTGGACGACCTCGTCACCCACAGCGTCGACGAGCCCTACCGGATGTTCACAAGCCGGGCTGAAAACCGCCTCTATATCCGAAATGACAATGCGGCGGATCGCCTGACCCCCCAGGCCGATCTCCTGGGCCTCATCCCTGCATGGAAGAGGGAGGAGTTTTTCCGACGCACAGAGTTCCAGAGGTCGCTAAAACAGGCCCTCTCCTCGACTCGCAAAGACGGCCGAACCCTTATGGAAAGACTCCGGGCTCCTGAATCCTCTCTCTTCGACTTTTTCGGAGAAGATCTTCCGGACCATTTTTCCCAGGCCCCCGCCCACTGGATTTCCTCCCTTGAGCAGGAGATCAAGTACGAAGGCTATGTCCGGATCTCGAACAACCGCTGGAACCGGCAGGAGGACCTTTCCATCCCCCCGGAAATTTTCGATCTGGAGCTTCCGGGGATTTCCCGGGAGGTCCATCACCGGCTTAAAAAGGCCCGGCCCTCCTCTCTTTCCGAGGCCCAATCCCTTCGGGGAATCACGCCAGGATCCCTTGATCTTCTCAGGATCTCCATCCTCAAATTCCATGAAAAAGCCGAAACATGACCTTCCGGCTCGATATGGGATGGATCTCTCTTTCCGATTCCCTGCGGGAAAAATTCGACCTTTACACCGACCTTCTCCTGACCTGGAACCAAAAGATCCGGCTGACCGGGTACACCACCCGGGAGGAGATCCGGCGCCACCTGATTCTCGAATCCCTTCTCGTCTTCGAACTCCTTCGGGACCGCTTTCCCGCCGAGATCCTCGATTTTGGATCGGGCAACGGGACGCCGGGCCTTCTGATCGCCCTCCTGAATCCGGACTGTCGCGTCCTGCTTCTTGAGCGGATCGAAAAAAAACGGATTTTTCTCGAATACGCCACCACCCGTCTCGGACTTAGCAACACCACCACACGTCCCGCGCTGACCCACCCCATCGACTCCCCTTTCATTATGATGAAGGCCATCACAACGGAGGATCTTCTGGCCGATCCCGCCATCAAAAAACACGCCAGGGGCCCCCTCACCCTGCTCCGCTTTGGAACCGAAATCCATTCAGCTTGCATTCCTCTTTCCTCCTATGTCATAACAGGGGGCGTCGAACCCTGGGGCGAAAAGACCTGCCTGTCCCTCACGGAGTCCATCTATCAAGGCTAATCTCAAAATGTTCCATGTGGAACATTTTCATGGAGGACCCAAATGACACGCATCGTTGCCATTGCCAACCAAAAAGGGGGCGTCGGAAAGACGACGACGACCATCAACCTCGCCGCCTCTCTCGCAGTGGAGGAAAAAAAAGTCCTCGTAATCGACCTCGATCCCCAGTCCAATACCTCCAGTGGATTGGGACTTTCGGCGGGAACACCTTCCCGGTCCTCCTACGAGCTTCTGGTCGGGAAGTATTCGTTGGGAAACCTTGTCCAGAAAACGGCGCTTCCCTACCTCAGTGCGGTCCCGTGCTCGGTGGCAATGGCAGGCTTCGAGCCGGAGGTGGTCACGGTCGACCCCTCCATGCGCCACCGCCTTTTGAAGGACAATCTCCCGGAGCAAGACCTCTCCGATTTTGAATATCTTCTCCTCGATTGCCCACCTTCCCTGGGCTTCATCACGCTCAATGCCCTTGTCGCCGCCCATTCTGTCCTCATTCCCGTCCAGTGTGAGTACTTTGCCCTGGAGGGTCTTGGCCAGCTCATGAAAACCATGGAGCGTGTCCGGCAAAAATGGAACAGCAGCCTGGTGATCGAAGGAATACTCCCGACCATGTACGACCGGAGGAACCGCCTCAGCACCTCTGTCCTCGAAGAACTGAAAAAGCATTTCCCACAAGAGGTCTTCTCGAGCATCATTCCTCGCAATGTCACCCTGGGAGAAGCCCCCAGCCATGGGATGCCGGCCGTCCTCTATGATGTCATGTCGAAGGGGGCCCAATCCTACATGAGCCTTGCAAAGGAGATACTCGCCTATGGCTAAGATAAGCCTGGGCCGGGGAATAGACTCCCTCTACGGAGAAGAGCCCCGGGACGAACCCACCCTTTCCGTTCCTGTCACCTCCATCCACCCCAATCCCTACCAGCCAAGAAAGTCCTTTCCCCCCGAGGCCCTCTCCGAACTCGCGGCCTCGATGAAACGCCACGGACTTCTCCATCCCGTCATCGTCGTGAAAAAGGGAGAAGGGTTCACCCTCGTCTCCGGAGAGCGCCGTCTAAGGGCTGCCGAAAGCCTCGGGTGGTCCGACATCCCGGCCATTGTCAGGGATTTTACCGACCAGGACCTTCTCGAGATTGCCCTTGTTGAGAACCTCAAGAGAAGCGATCTCAATCCCGTCGAAATCGCTGAAGGGTTGAAACGACTCTCAGATGAATTCCGGTGGACCCAGGAAAACCTGTCGGAATATATCGGATTCAAGAGATCGACAGTGGCCAACTACCTGCGCCTCCTTGACCTCAATTTCGAGGTCAAGGAGGCCATTTCGGAGGGCTCAATCACCTTTGGCCATGCAAAGGTTCTCTCGGCCCTCCCGGATGCAGAACAACTTCGATGGAAGAACGAGATCATCCGGCGAGGTCTGTCGATCAGGGCCCTCGAAGAGGCGATCAGCAGAAAGAAGAGGCCTCGTCCTGCGGCCGATCAGTCGACCCAGGAATGGATCAGGGAAAACAACCAGACCCTCGAACGGGCCCTGCCCTGCCGGGCCCGCATCCTGAAACATAAAAAGGGGTGGAAGGTCGAACTTAATTTTACTAAAATGGATGAGCTCGAAACATTGATTACACGCCTCTCGGAAAACCTGGAGGAAAAATCGGAAGGAAGGCTTGATGAGAAGTAGCGGACAGGACGGTTCCAAAGGCAATATCATCGCATTTCTGGGAAAGGAGACTCTTTTTCGGGGATACCTCCAGTTCGAGGGAACGGTCCGGATCGATGGAGTTCTTGAGGGAGAAATTCATTCCGCGAATACCCTGATCATCGGAGACGGGGCGACCATCAACGGAACCATCAATGTCGGGAAGGTGGTCTGCGGAGGGACTGTCACGGGGAAGATCTCCGCCACTGAATCGATCCAGTTCGTGAAGCCTTCCAATATCAGGGGAGAGATCAAGACCCCTGCCCTTCTCATCGAGGAGGGAGTCATATTCAACGGGCAGTGTGAGATGGACACAGGAATCAAGAAGGTCGAGGGTGACAGAAAAAACCCCGAGTAAGGGGAAGGTGCTGGTCGGCTTGAGCGGAGGGGTCGACAGCGCCGTGACAGCCTGGCTTCTGAAAAAAGAGGGATATGCGGTCCAGGGAATCGTCCTCCGCCTCTGGGAAGGGCAGGACGACCGGGACCGTCCATGGTCAGAGCGCAGCTGTTGCCATGTGCCCATGGTGGAGTATCTCTGCGACAGGATTCTGGAAATCCCGCTTGAAATCCACGAATCGGCCAGGGAATTTCAGGAGAAGGTCGTCGACCCGTTCCGCGCCGGATACTCCTCCGGAGTGACGCCAAACCCCTGCACAACCTGCAACGCAGAAATAAAGATCCGGACCCTCCTTGCCATCGCCCGGGAGAATAAAATTCCCTCCATCGCCACAGGCCACTATGCCTCCTGGGCCTATTCGGGGGATTACGGCCGATTTGGCCTCAGGATGGCCCGGGACCCGACAAAAGACCAGTCCTACTTTCTCGCACGGACGTTAGGGATCGACCCCGAGAACTTTCTCCTTCCTTTGGGAGACCGGACGAAGGCGGAGGTCCGGGCCATCGCCCTGGAGGCGGGCCTTCCCGTTTCCGGCATGCTGGAAAACCAGGAGGCCTGTTTCGTCTCTGAAAAAAGGCTGGCCGATTTTCTTGACCCCCGTAAGGAAAATGGCCCGGATTCCGGGAGCTGGAAAGCCATGACCTCCGGAGGAGAATCCCTGGGAGAACTCCGGACAGGCCTGGGTCTGACCCGGGGCCAGAGAAGGGGGCTGGGAATAGCGGGGGGAGAGAGACTGTATGTTCTTTCTGTCGACCCCCGAAACAAGGAGGTCCTTATGGGCCGGAGAGAGGAGCTCTTCACCAGGGATTTCACCATAGATGCTCCCTTGGGCGAGGCGGCGACACCCTTTCCCCAAAAGGGTCCTCCCCTATTCGTGCGCTTCCGGTCGACCATGCCCCCCGTTCCCTGCCGACCCCATCCCTCCGTTCCTTTGACCTTTCATCTGGAGGCGCCGCACGACGGAATCGTTCCCGGTCAGGTCGCCGGATTTTACGACAGCAACGGGATCCTGATCGGTTCCGGCCTTCTGGTCTGACCCCCCTCCCACCCATGGAAAGAACCGCCAATGAATGACTCATACCGGGAGCTTCTCTTCCTGGACGTCGAAACGACAGGCCTTTTGATGCAGCCTAGTGCCAGAATTGTCGAGATCAGCATTTCGTGGTGGAATGAGGAGGGCCTCAAAGACCGGCATACCTCCCTGATCAACCCCCAGGAACCCATTCCTCCGCTTTATACGGCCATTCACGGAATCGACGACGCGCTGGTCAGGGACGCCCCCACATTTTCAGAATACTGGCGGGAGATGAAAAGGCAATTCGAGGAAAAGACTATTGTGGCCCATAACCTTTCCTTCGACATGGGAATGATGAACCGGGAGATCATGCGCCTGGAACGGCCCCCCCTCGGGAATCCGGGAATCGACACCGTCCCTGTTCTAAAAAAACTACTTCCAGACCAAAAAAGCCACAAGCTCAGAAATCTTGCCTCCTCCCTGGGAGTTGTTCACAAGAATGTGCACCGGGCTGAGGACGACGTCAGGGCTCTCGAGGAGGTCCTGGCGATCGCAATGCGGGAGCCTGTCGAAATCCTGGCGGGGAAACCGGGACAGGACCTTGCGCTATGGGGGGGATTGGCCTCCCACCGGTATTTCAGGGACAGCCTCTGGTGGGCCCAACAGCAAAACACGGGACTGACGGTGGTGGTGGCCAGAAAGTCCGCTGAAGAGCCAAGGGAGAGGACCTTCGAGGAAATACGGCTTGAAAACCCCGGATCATCCGCCAAAAGGCTGGGGGAATACCGGGAAAAGGGCCGGTACCCCTTGTCCTGGAGCGAGGTTTATCGTCTCTCAGCCTCCTGAAATCCAAAGAGGGATGTCTTTTGTGATATGATGGCGGGATCGTCGCGTTCCGTAAAAAAAGAAAAGAAAAAGGAGTGGTGGGCGATACAGGTTTCGAACCTGTGACCCCTGCCGTGTGAAGGCAGTGCTCTACCGCTGAGCTAATCGCCCCCTCGGGAAGTCCTGATTCTAGAGAAAACCCGGAAGATTATCAAGAGACTGGTATTTATTCTGTCGACCAAGGAGCCTATGTGGACTTCAAGAACACCCTGAACCTGCCAAAGACAGACTTTCCGATGAAGGCGGACCTTCCGGCCAAGGAACAGGGATATCTCGCCGTCTGGGACAGGGAGGACCTCTATGAAAAAATGAAGGCCTCCTCAAGGGGAAGAGACCTCTTCATCCTCCACGACGGCCCCCCTTACGCCAACGGCCACCTTCATATGGGCCACGCCATGAACAAGATCCTCAAAGACATTATCAACCGGGCCTCCCTCAAGAAGGGCCTCGGCCTCTCCTATGTGCCGGGGTGGGATTGCCATGGACTCCCCATCGAGCACAAGGTCCTGAAGGACATGGGAAAAAAAAGATCCGACCTGTCCGCCCTGGAGATCAGGAAAAAATGCCGGGAGTCGGCCACCCTCTATTCCGAAGTTCAAAAGAAGGAATTCCTCAGAATGGGGATACTGGGGGATTTTCGGCACCCCTACCTCACGATGGATTTTTCCTATGAGGCGGAGATTCTGAGAAGTCTTGGCCGGATGAACGACCAGGGGCGTATCTACAAGGGGGAAAAACCCGTCCTCTGGTGCGGAACCTGCGAAACAGCCCTGGCAGACGCCGAAGTCGAGTATGCCCCCCATCGGTCCCAATCGGTCACCGTTCTCTTCGCGAGAACCGATTCGCAAAAGAAGACCTACTACCCCATCTGGACAACGACCCCGTGGACACTCCCGGCCAACCAGGCCGTGGCTGTCAATCCGGAGATCCGGTATAGCCTGCTCGAATTGACCCACGATACCTTGAACCTTGCCAAGGGAGAGATTCTCGTCGTGGCAGAGGCCATCCTCGACCGTCTGCGCCAGGAAGGGAGATCCCCCTGGAGAGAGATCCTGGGGGCATCGCAGATTGTGGGAACCCGGACAGGAGCCCAGCTCCTTTTTGAGAAGCCGCGCCTTTTGCATCCCTTCATCCCTGGAAAGATCGTTCCGTTGGTCGCCGGTTCCTTTGTCCAGACCGATCAGGGAACTGGCCTCGTCCATATCGCTCCCGGCCATGGTGAAGAGGACTTCGAGGTCGGACGGGCGAACGCCCTTTCCAGCGAATCTCCCGTCACCGGAAAGGGACGGTTCGGCCCCTCCATCGCCGCGGTGGATTCCTCATGGACCGGTCTCAGAGTCCTGGAGGCGGGTCCCGTTGTGATCGCCCTTCTGGAAAAGACCCGGACCCTCCTCCACCAGGAAATGCTTGAACACTCCTACCCCCATTGCTGGCGATGCAAGAACCCCGTCTTTTACCGGGCCACCTCCCAGTGGTTCCTTTCACTGGACACCGCAGGACTCCGGGAAAAAACCCTCTCCGCCATCGGGGATGTCCACTGGATCCCTGAAAAGGGAGAAAATCGGATCCGGGGGATGATCGAGACCCGTCCGGACTGGTGCCTCTCACGCCAGCGATCCTGGGGAGTTCCCATTCCCGCCTATTCCTGCAACCACTGTGGTGCGAGTACTCTCGACGGAGGCTTTGTCCGGCGGATCGCCGACCGTGCCGAACGGGAGGGGGTGGATTTCTGGTTCGAACCGGAGGCCGGAAAGACCCTCCTTCAGGGTTTTCGCTGCCCTGCATGCGGGGGAGAAGACCTCTCCCTCGAAGAAGACATCCTTGATGTCTGGTTTGATTCGGGAGTGAGCCACGAGGCCGTCCTCAGGAAGAGACCGGACCTCTCCTGGCCCGCCGATCTCTATCTCGAAGGCTCAGACCAGCACAGGGGGTGGTTTCACTCCTCTCTCCTCACATCGATGGCCCTTGAGGGACGTCCTCCCTACAAGTCGGTCCTGACACACGGATTCGTTGTCGACGGCCAGGGGAAGAAGATGGCCAAAACCCTGGGAAACGTCATCTCCCCCTCCGAGATCATCGACAAGTACGGAGCGGATGTCCTGAGGCTCTGGGTCGCCGCCTCCGACTTCCAGGAAGACACGCGGCTTTCCCTTGAAATCATGAACAACCTGGTGGACGGCTATAGAAAGATCCGGAACACCTTCCGATATATGCTGAGCAATCTCTATGACTATCCCTGGGAGATCGATCCCTCCCCCTCCCCCGACATCCTGGACAGCTGGATCCTTTCTGTGTGGGAACAGACGAAAACTTCGATTCTCGACGCCTATGACCAGAAGAAATTTGCCCAGGTTGTCCAGACCATCAACCATTTCTGCTCCATCTCGCTCTCGGCCCACTACTTCGACATGATCAAGGACAGGCTATACGCTGAGAGTGCGGGGGGGGAGACAAGACGACAGACCCAGGCGACCATGGCCCGGATCCTGGACGAGCTATCAGCCATCCTCCATCCCATCCTCCCCTTCACCACGACAGAAATCGCCCACCATGCCTCCAGGAACTCTCCGGACAAACTCCTAGACGACACGATGGCCATCCTCATGAAACCCTTTCCTGGCCCCGAGACCGCAAGGATCGACCCCGTTCTGGAGTCCCGAATCGACACCCTTCTCGAGTTGAGAGCCATCATAGGAAAGATGACCGACGAGCTGAAAAAGGAGAAGCGCATCGGGAGCACGATGGAGATTCATCTCCGCATTTCAGGCCCCCGGGATCGGTTCAACCCGGGAAACTGGCCGGATGAATTTTTTGAAACCTTTTTCATCGTCTCGAAATTTTCCTGGGCCCCTACCGGGCCCCCGGAGCGGGAGGGCCCTGTCCTGGCCACAGCGGAAGGGCCTGACCCGGAATCGAGGCTCATCCTCCTTGCAGCCCCGGGAAACAAATGCGAACGCTGCTGGCTCAGGAAAACGACGACAGGCAAGAACCCCGAGGGTCTTCCCGTCTGCGAACGATGCTACCGAACACTCCGGACGCCGGCCTAGGAGGTCGGCTCCAGGATTCCAGTTTTATGATATAATTTCTGGACAGGATGGTCCGGGCCTCTGAACTTATGCCCGGATTCCTTGAAAAGGGGATGGCCGATCAAAAAATCATGGCTGCTTTACGGGATCGTCGGAGCAGGACTCTTAGCCTTCGACCAGGCGACCAAATATCTTGTCCTTACGAAACTTCCGTTAGGAACCGAAACCGAGGTCGTTCCGCATTTTTTCAGGATCGTTTCCGTCAGGAACACAGGCATCGTGTTCGGTCTCTTTTCCCAAGGAGAAACCCAATCACACCAGGGAGGATTCATCCTCTTCACCCTTTTGGCCATCTTCGCGCTCCTTTACTACAGCCAAAGAAAGAAGGCAGCGGATTCATCCGAATTCTATCCGCTGGCCCTCATCCTCGGAGGAGCGACGGGAAACCTTGTGGACAGGATTCTTCATGGACGTGTCATCGACTTTCTCGACTTCTATATCCGTGACCATCATTGGCCCGCATTCAACATTGCCGACTCCGGGATCGTGGTGGGGGTCGGCCTTCTGCTTCTTCTCCAGTGGGAGGAGGAGCGAAAGCAGAAAAGAGCATCATTTGAACACTGATTTCGCCAATTCATCCATGAAACCCAGAGCTTAGGAGGAGATCGGCATGGAACAAAACCAAAA
>JAKAWK010000026.1 GCA_021827365.1 Nitrospirota bacterium | reverse complement strand
AAAACGAAACGAGAGGACCACCGAAGGAGGTCTGGTCCTGACTCCCGATTATCTCCGGGCCCTGGATTCCTTTGCGGGGCGATGTGCGGACCTGGGGATCCGGGTCAGCCTCTTCATGGATCCCGACCCGGAAATGCTGGGAAAAATTCCCATTGACTCCGTGGACCAGGTCGAGCTCCATACGGGGCCTTTTGCCCGGGCCTTTGGCTCATCGAAGGAGAAAGAGGAGTTTGCGCGTCTGACCTTTTCTGCGACCCAGGTCGCCCGGCACGGGCTTGTCGTGGCGGCTGGCCATGGCCTGACCGTTTATAATCTCCCACGGATTCTGGAGATTCCGGGGCTGGCCGAGGTCAATATCGGCCACAGCATCATTTCCCGGGCCGTCCTTTTCGGTCTCCGCGAGGCCGTTTCGGAGGTCCGAACCCTTCTGCTTAACTCCCAGGGAGGAGGGGCGCCATGATTTGCGGAATCGGAGTGGATCTGATTCTGGTTTCCCGAATCAACAGGGCCATGAATCGGTTCGGGGAGAGGTTCGCGTCACGGGTCTACACACCGGAAGAACGCCGTCAGTCAGGGGGAAAGGCGGTATTTCTGGCAGGACGATTTGCGGTCAAGGAAGCGCTCCTCAAGGCTCTCGGCACCGGGATGGCCGGAGGGGTCAGATGGAAGGAGATCGAGACATTGGCCAGGGAGTCGGGAGCCCCGGAGGTGACCTGTTCCGGAAGGGTCGAGCATCTGCTGGGCCTTCGGGGGATCAAGAGGGTCTGGGCCTCCTTGAGCCATGAACAGGACCATGTGGTGGCGGTCGTCGTTCTGGAGGGACCTGGGCAGTGAGGGTCATGACACCCCAGGAGATGCGGGAGACGGATGGTCGCGCTGTCCGTGAGTTCGGGATTTCGGAAGAGATCCTGATGGAACGGGCCGGCATGGCGGTCTCCGAAGTCTGCCGAAAAATCATGGGAAAGAGGCCCCTCCGTCCCGGACGTCGTTCCGTCCTTGCCGTAGCCGGGGGGGGGCATAACGGAGCCGACAGTCTCGTTTGCCTCCGGGATTTGGTGAGCCTGGGTTTTTCGGGGGAGGCCCTTGTGACCGAGGAAGACCCCGGCCGTCGAAGTGCCGCGCTGCTTCGCGAGATCGAACGTCTCCGGGCCTTGGGGATTCCTGTCATCTTTCCGGGAGAGGGGAATGTCCGCCATCGCATCTCCCACGCCGGCCTGATTTTGGACGGCATCCTGGGGACCGGATTCCATGGGGAGCTGCCGGAGTCTCTGGTTCGACTCGTGGAGTCGATGAACCAGGCGGCCTCCTCGGGCGTTCCCGTTGTGAGCGTCGATATCCCCTCTGGAGTCGACGGACGCACGGGTTCTGTCGGCCGGACGGCTGTCCAGGCCAACGCGACGGTGACCTTCGGAGCTCCGAAGTGGGGTCTCCTTGTCGATCCCGGAACCCGGTATGCGGGAACGATCCTTTTGTCCCGGATCGGATTCCCCCCCGCCCTTCTCGAGGGAGGGACGGCGTCCTGTCTGACTGTCCGCGAAGCGGTGGCCCTTCTTCCTCCCCGTTTTCCAAAGATCCACAAGGGACAGGCCGGCCATGTCCTGATCGCAGGTGGGAGCCCCGGTAAGGCGGGAGCCGTTCTCCTGTCCGCCAGGGGATCTCTCAGGATGGGGGCGGGCCTGGCGACGGTTTTATGGGACAGGGGGCTCTCCGACTACGCGTCTTCCCTTCCCGAAGTGATGGGACGGTTTTTTGACCCCTCCTCCCCTTCTGCCGAAGAGATTTGCCAGTCGTTTGAAGGCATAGATGCCATCGGGTGCGGGCCTGGTCTTCCAAACGATGCAGGAGGACAGATGCTGCTGGAAACGGTCCTATCGGACTTTCCCGGTCCCGTGGTGGCGGATGCGGGAACCTTCAGCATCCTTGCCGGACATCCGGAACAGCTTGCAAAGCTTCGGAAAGGAAAACCCCTTGTCATGACCCCCCATCCGGGCGAACTGGCCCGCTTTCTGGGAGTCGAGACACAAAGGGTCCTGGAGAATCCCCTCGAGCTGGCCCGGGAAGGGGCCCGGAAAGCGGGAGGGGTGCTTCTCCTCAAGGGAGCCCGGACCATCGTCGTCGATCCCGCAGGCCTTCAGTATGTCAATGTGACCGGGGATCCGGTCATGGCCGGGGCCGGGATGGGGGATGTCCTGACAGGAATGATCGCGTCCCTTCTCGCCCAGAAAGTGGAACCCTTTCAGGCGGCCTGTCTGGCGTGTTTCCTGCATGGGGCAGCGGGGGAGCGTCTCGGTCAGGAAGCCTCCCGGGGCCGCCTTGCCTCCGAGCTTGCCGACACCCTTCCGGCCCTGATCTCGGACCTGGAACGGGAGGGCTCCCTCGAAGAGGAGGGGCCCCTCACGACACTCTGGCCGATCCTAAATTCCGGGAAAGGATACCGATGACCGACAAAACGGAAAACAAGGTTCTTGAGGGGAGGGAGGGTCTGGCCGTCTACCTTCGCTACCTAGGCGAGACTGTTCCGGATCTTTTTCTGGCGGGATCTCCCCCGGAGGATCGGACCGAGGCTCAGGAAAATGGGGACCGTCTGGTTTCGGAGGGGGGGTCTTCCGAGGACAGGGAGATTGACCTTGCCGCTCTTCGGGAGAAGGCCCGGACCTGTACTCATTGCTCCCTTTCTTCCACGCGGACGAACGTCGTTTTCGGAGAAGGAAACCCCGATGCGGCCCTCATGTTCGTCGGAGAAGGGCCGGGAGCCGACGAGGACGCCACAGGGCGCCCCTTCGTCGGGCGGGCGGGGGAGCTTCTGACGAAGATGATCGGGGCCATGGGGTATGCCCGCTCCGATGTCTATATCGCCAATATCGTCAAATGCCGTCCTCCCGGAAATCGTGTTCCCGAAGAAAACGAACGCCAATCCTGTCTTCCTTACCTGCAACAGCAGATTTCCCTTGTCTCACCCCAGGCGATCGTGCTCCTGGGCCAGACAGCCGCCGCTTCCCTCCTGGGGCAGGCAGTCGGAATCTCGAAACTTCGGGGGAAGGAAGCCCGCCTCTCCCGATTCCCCGACATCCGGGTCATGCCCACCTACCATCCGGCCTACCTTCTCCGGAACCCGTCGGCCAAGGCGGAGGTCTGGGAGGACCTGAAGAAAGTCATGGCCTGGCTCGGGAAGGAGCGTTCATGAGACTTCTTCTCGCCCTCATTCTGGTTGTTTGTGGGTGGCTTTTCATGGTTGAAAACGACCAGGAGCATATCACCATCACCCTTCCGGGCTCGGGGCAGATCGGCCCCTTCTCTGTCGGTGTCGTGGTTCTGGGTGCCGTCCTCCTGGGGATACTGCTGAGCCTCCTTGGGGGCTTCCTCCTGAAGGTCACAGCGAAGTTGAAAAGGGCCAGAACTCCCCAGGAGGGGGGGCCTCCCGGATCCTCCCCGCCCCATGTGCCCCACTGAGAGCCCGTCTTCCGGCGGGGACCGGGAGCCGGACAATTCCTCCTTTTCTTCCCACGTCTACCCCGAGACCCCCCTTTTCCGGCAGTACCGGGAGCTCAGGAAGGAAGCCGGAGAGGCCCTGCTGTTCTTCAGGCTCGGGGACTTCTACGAGCTGTTCGGGGACCAGGCCGAACTGGCCTCACGGATTCTGGGGGTGACCCTGACAAGCCGGGACAAGAATCGTCCCGATCCTCTTCCCATGTGCGGAATTCCCGCCAAGAGTCTCGACATGTATCTCCCCAAGCTGGTCCATGCCGGCTATGCGGTGGCCATTGCCGAACAGACCACATCGGAGGCTGATCCGTCGGGGCTCTTTCCTCGCAAGATCCTCCGGACAGTCACCCGGTTCACCCTGATGGAGGATCCCTCCCGGGAAGAGGGAGCTCCCCAGAACGGGATCGCCATCCTGAAAAGGGGAGAAGAATGGGGGGCGGCCTCGCTTGATCTGACAAGCGGCCGGATATCGGTCTGGTCCCCGGAGGCAAAGTCCGACTTCGATGGCCTTCGTGACTGGCTGGAGAGAAAGGAGGCCCGGGAGCTCATTCTTGAGTCAGAGTCTTGCCGGGAGCAATTTCCCGGAATCCCTTCCGTGATCTTCGACAAGCCCTGCGATTCAGACTTTTCCGGATGGCTCCCGCCCGCCTACCGGGTGCCGGATATTCCCGAGCTCTCCCGCCTGGCTCTGCGGCTCCTTTTCGGATTCCTCGCCACCCATGAGCGGACCGTTCTTGCGCACCTTCGCGGGATTGATCTCGAGGGAGGATCTCCCACCCTTCTGCTGGACCGCTGGACCCTCCGGCATCTCGATGTTCTTCCGGGGGAGAGCCAGGGAAGGGAAGGAGGCAAGGCTTCCTCCCTTGTCTCCCTCCTCGACCGGTGCCGGACTCCCATGGGAAGCCGCATGCTAAGACGGTGGCTCCTCTCTCCCGATGCTGAAATTTCGCCGATAGAGGAAAAACACCGGGTCATCCGGGGATTTTCCTCTCATCCCCGGCTGGCCGACAGGATCGTTCCCCTCCTGCGCGGAGTCGGCGATCAGGAACGGATCCTGGCCAGGCTTGCCATGGGGAATCGTCTTCCCCGGGATCTGACCGAATTCCGGAGATCCTTCCGCAATGCCCTGGAAATTGTGGGGATTCCCGAACTCGTGGATCTTTTTCCCGGGTTCGGAAAAGAGTTTTCCCTTCTCAGGGAAAAGACGGCCCTCCTGGATCTTCTCGATGGGGCCCTGGTGGAGGAGCCCGCCATGATCCTTGGGGAGGGCCCGATCATCCGGGACAGCTTTGACGGTCTCCTGGCGGGATACCGCCGGCGGGAATCGGAGGGAGACCGGGTTCTGTCCGACCTTGAGGAGCGGGAAAGACAACGGACGGGAATCGAAAATCTCAGGATCCGTTACAACCAGGTGGCCGGCTATTATATCGAGGTCTCCCGGTCCCAGTCCCAGAAGATGCCCGACTATTATTTCCGAAAACAGACGTTGACCAACACCGAACGATTCACTCTTTCCGAGCTTATCGAATTCGAAGGGGGCCTAAGGGAGGCCCGGGCGCGGGTGTTGGCCAGGGAAGGGGAGATACTCGAAGACCTTCGCCGGAGAGTCCTCGCAGACCGTGAGGCCATCCATATCCTGACGGATTTTGTCTCCCGGGTCGATGTTCTCCTGGCTTTCTTCGAAAACGGCCGGATTCACCGGTATGTCCTTCCGGAATTCATCTCCGGTGAGGAGCCGCTCATTGTCAAGAATGGACGCCATCCCATTCTGGAAGGACGGCTGCCCGCCGGGGCGTTCATGCCCAACGATACCGAACTCTCTGACGGAGAGTTCATCGTGCTGACAGGGCCGAACATGGCCGGAAAGTCCACTTACATGCGCCAGATCGCCCTGATCGTCATTATGGCCCAGGCCGGAAGCCCCGTGCCGGCGGATCTGGCCCGGCTTCCCCTGTCCGACCGCGTCATCGCCCGTGTGGGGGCCTCCGACAATATCCTGGAGGGGGCTTCCACCTTCATGGTGGAGATGACCGAAGTGGCAAGGATCCTTTCATCGGCGACCACAAGATCCCTCGTTCTTCTCGACGAGGTGGGACGCGGGACGGCCACCTTCGACGGAATGGCGATCGCCTGGGCCGTGAGCGAATTCATTCATGACCGCATCCGGTGCCGCACTCTTTTTGCCACTCACTACCATGAACTCTCGGAGTTGGCCCGAAGCCATCGTCGGGTCAGGAACCAGACCGTTCGGGTGACGATCAGGGAGGGGGTCCTTGTCTTCGAGCACCGGATCACTGATGGCCGGGCCGAACAGTCCTACGGAATCGAGGTGGCGAAGCTTGCGGGCCTTCCGGGTGAGGTGATTGACCGGGCCTCCGAGGTGCTCTCCTTCTGGGAAGCTGGCCAGCCACGGCGCCTTCTCCAGAAGAACCGGGCCCTTCCGCCGGAGAGAGACTTTACCATGCCGCTTTTTTCCTGGAAGACACGCCTTGCAAGAGGGAAGACAGACAATCAGGAGAGTCCTTAAGACCCTCAAAAGGAGAGACCATCAATGGAAATCATGACGGACAACCCGGATAAACTGGTCGGGGAACTTTCGGCGATCCTTCGCCTGGGCCCCCCTTCGGAAGCGCTGAAGGAAGACGACCTGTCGATGCGCCTTTCCGACATCCTGGACATCCTGGCGGAGGAGCGGGAGCTGGGGGTGCTGGCCGATCTCCCGGAATTGACCCCGGAATGGTCTCTCTTTATCAGGAACTATCTCGAGATCTCCCATGACCGTTTCGATCTCGAATCGGAGGCCGGAGAGGAGGAAGGGCCGGATAGAGAGTCCATGGAGCCCGGAGACGCGGTCTTCGGCCTGGGTCTTCTGGTGGACCTCGACCATGCCCTTCCCGAAGCCCTGACACTTGATGCTCTGGCTCCTTTGGCCCATCTCCTCGAAACGGCCCTTTCCGACAGTACCCATCTGGTCCAGGTCTTCCTTCATCCCCGGGTTTTGTCTTTTGCAGATATTTATACTTTTTCGTATGATAGCCGACGGGGGTTTGTGGAGGAGCGATTGAACTTCGGCTTTTCGATGGACTCCTCCGGAAGCCTGGACGACATGCCGGTCATGATGGCCGAGGCCCTGATGGGAGATTGGGACCAGCCGGCCGAAGAGATTCTGGTTTCCTCCGATCCCCTGCTGCGCTCCTTTGGCCCTTCCCGGGAGAAGGGGAGGGGAGCCCTGGTCGGAGTGGTCCGGGTGACGCCGCCCTATGCGGGCGAGTGGGGAGAAATTCTCGACGAGCGTTTTTCGGGGACGATCCAGGAGGAGGTCGGAGAGGCGATTTCCCGGGTCTTCGATCTTGCCGGGCCATTTCAGGGGGGGGAAGAGGCGGAGGAGGGGGGCCATGTCTCCCTGGTTCCCTGGTCCCTGCTTCTTCCCATGGCGGCCACGATCGAGCTGGGAGCCTCCCTTGCCAAGAGCCTGGAGGAGGAAACGATCCATCCTGAACGGGTTGCCATGACCCCCGTCTGGCGGGACCGGGTTCTCTGGATCGAGGTCGAGGGGCGGTCTCCCGGGAACAAGCCGTCCCGGTTTCTGGCTGTGGATGAATATGTGGGGCAATTCATGGAACATTATGTTCCGGGGGTCATGGAGTCGATGATGGGACTTTCGGTCCGCTGGAACAAGAGGAAAGGCGGGGGAAGGTTTCTTTCCCTGGGGGTTGTCTAGGGTCCGTGTCCGGAAAAAAAATTGCGCTCCTTTTTGTTCTTGCCTTTGGAGGGTGGCTCGCTTGGAGCCTGACGGCCCCCCGGGCCTGGGGTCTTGAGGGTCGCCTGGTTCCCGTTTTCTCCCGCTCGTTTTCCGAAGGCCGGATCACCCTGGCTTCCGGGGGGGGGCTTCTCTTCCTCCTCTCTGAAAAGGCCGGGACGGTTTCCCGGGTCGACCCCGGAACCTGGACCCTTGCCGTCCGGATTGCGGGGCTCAAGAATCCGCGGGATCTGGCTGTCAGCCGCTCTGGAGGCCGGCTTCTTGTCGATCTCGAATCGAGCCGCTCCCTGCTGGTGCTTCCCTCCACCGCGGCAGGCCCTCCTCTTCAGCGGACCGTCGGCCTCAATCCGGGACAGATCCTGGCTGGATCCGACAACCACTACTATCTTGTCGCAAGGGCTGTCCACCTTCTGTATGCCCTTGACCCGGACCGTTACCGCCCCCGGGACTGGATCGCCGTCGGAGATGTTTTCCGGAGGGTGACCCCGGACGGCGTTGGCCACCTCTGGCTTCCCCTTTTCCGCTCGGATGGTGTCATGGAGGTGGGAACCCGCCCGTTCGCCGTTCTCCAAACGATCGATCTCGACGGGTGTTCCGGCCCTGTCAGTGTGCTTCCCCTTCCAGCCGGAGGATTCCTGGCGGGCTGCCAGGATGCCATTGTTAGCTCGAATGGCCAGGGAGCGGTTCGGAGGGTCCCCTTACGGGGTGCGGTGAGCCACGGAGTGAGGGAGCTTCTGCTTTTTCCGGGGGGACGGGAGGCCCTGGCCATTTTTCACCGCTCGAGGACGATGGTCCTTTTCGATGTCGGCTCCCTGAAGGAAATTTCCCGTTACAGGCTTCCCTACCGTCCCGCTCGCTTGTATATTTTTCCAAATTGGCCTATTCTTTTCGTGGTGATGAATGATCAAGACCATGAAATGACGCGGCTTTCCGGGTATCGGCTGCCGGATTTCCCTGGTCAGTCGGATACTATTCCAGTCACCAACAATTCAGGGAAGAAAAAATGACTTCACCCGCTTCCGGAATTTTCTCCTCTTCACCCTCCCTTCTTTCAGGACGTCACATTCTTGTCACGGGCGTTGCCAACCGGTGGTCGATTGCCTGGGCCGTTGTCAGGTCGGTCGTCAAAAACGGCGGACGGGTGACCCTCACCTATCTGGGAGAATCCCAGAAATCCGCCATAGAGAAGCTTCTGGAGGAACTTCCGGAGGAGAACCGATCGACTCTTCTCCTTCCCCTCGACGTGAAGAACGACCGGGACATTGCGGAGGTCGCGGAGAGGCTTCGCTCGGAAGGCCTCACCCTTGACGGACTTGTCCACAGCATCGCCTTTGCCAAGAGGGAGGAGCTGGACGGGGCCTTTCTCGAGACAAGCCGGGATGGATTTCTTCTGGCCCAGGAGATCAGTGCGTACTCCCTGGTGGCCCTTTGCCGGGCCTTCGCTCCGCTCATGGGGGCCGGAAGCTCGGTGGTGGCCATGACCTATCTGGGGTCGGAGAGGATCGTGCCCCACTACAATGTCATGGGCGCCGCAAAGGCCGCGCTGGAGGCCTCGGTTCGCTACCTGGCCTATGACCTGGGTTCCGTGGGAATCAGGGTCAATGCTGTCAGCGCCGGTCCGATCAAGACGGCCTCCGGCCGGGCCATCAAGGGCTTCTCTGACATGCAGAAGGCGGTGTCCGATCGGGCCCCGCTCAAGGGGCAGGAGCTGACCTCGGAGGAGGTGGCGGATGCCACATCGGCCCTTCTCTCTCCGCTCATGCGCGCGGTGACGGGAGAGGTCCTCTTCGTGGACCTGGGCTATCGGCAAATGGGAATGTTTTGACCCGTTGGAAACGGAGGTGATTTAAGGCCCCTGCAAGGCCCCGGGATAATGAACGACGGTGGAGGGGGACCGTCTCCGCCGAGAAAAGGATGAACACCTTATTCGGGAGATTTCCATGGGCGAAGAAGTGACATACAGGGTGGGTATCCCTGTCCTGGGGCTTCGTGGCGAAAACCTCGGACGCCTTGAAAAAGTCCTTTTTACCGAATCCCGTCACCAGGTGACCGGACTGGTCGTACGATCTCTTGAATCCCTCCACATTGTTCCGCTGGAAAAGGTGACATCGGTCAGCGGAACCGAAATCCGTACCCACCTGACCCCAAACGACCTTCATCAATCTCCTGTCTTTGATCCGACCCAGTATGAGGAGGTTCCTCCCTGGTTTTTTCCTCCGGGCCACCATATCGAACTGGGGGCCCTCGTGACGATCAAGCCTCTCGATGTCAGGGAGCAGGGCGAGGAGTCGGCCGTCTCGCGGAGGGCCTTCATGGGCAAATCGGTCGCTCTCCTGGCTTCGGCCATCGGGATCAGTCTCCTTGTGCCGATCGGGGGATACATCATGGCGGCCGCCACAACGCCCGTGACCGACAACTGGCGCGACCTCGGGGTGAAGCTCCAGGATCTCCCCCTGGACGAACCCGTCCAGAGGTCCTTCCGGGCGGTATCAGTCAGCGGATGGATGCGGGTTCCCGAGGATCGCTCGGTCTGGCTCATCCGCCATTCCGGCGCCTCGGATCCCTGGAGCGAACCGGAAGACCAGAAGAAAAATCTCGACTCCCCTCTTGAAGAAGGCCATGCCGATCCCAGACTGACCGTCCTCTCTCCGATCTGTCCCCATCTAGGATGCGAACCCCAGTGGCACAAGGGGCAAAAGCTTTTTATCTGTCCTTGTCACCATTCCATATACCAGCTGAACGGGAAGGTGATCGGAGGACCGGCTCCCCGACCGATGGATCAGCTTCCGGTCCGGATTTCCCCGGATGGGTCGATTGCGGTCATCTATGAACAGTTTGCCATCGGAATCGCAGCCAAGGTTCGCCTGGCCTGAGGGAAGGAGTATCGGCAATGGGACAAAAAATAGTGGAATACCTCGATGAACGGGTCCGGATCCGGGCGCTCATGAGTTTTCTCCTGAACGAACCAATGCCGGGAGGGTCCAGATGGGCCTATATTCCAGGCTCCATGGTCCTCTTCGTGCTCATTCTGCAGTTCATCACCGGCATGATGCTGGCCTTCTACTACGGCGGAACCCCGGACCATGCCTGGGACAGCGTCAACTACATCGACCACCTGACATACCGGGGGGTTCCGGTCGGTCGCCTGATCCGGGGCATCCATTACTGGGGCTCCTCGATCATGGTCATTGCGGTCGGGATCCATCTCCTGCAGGTCTTTCTCTGGGGGGCCTACAAAAGACCCCGGGAGATCATGTGGCTCGTGGGAACGGTCCTGTTGGCCCTGACGATGACGGCCGCCTTCTCGGGATACCTTCTTCCCTGGGACGAACGGGCCTACTGGGGAACGATCGTGGGAACCAACATGATCGGCCTGATCCCCCTGGTCGGGGAGGCCATCAAGGATGCCATCCGGGGAGGGGTGGGGCTGGGGGCCCTGACGCTTTCGCATTTTTTCACCCTGCACACGATGATCCTCCCGACCCTCTTCATTCTCTTCGTCATGCTCCACATGGTCATTTTCCGGCGCGTGGGGCCGGCCGGTCCCTTTTCGGGCACTCCCGAACAAAATGAAGCCACGAAGGATACCTTCTACCCCCGCCAGGTCCTGATGGACTCCTTCGGCATGATGGGCGTCTTCATCCTGATCCTGCTCCTGGCCATTCTGCGTCCCCCCGGCCTCGAGTCGGTGGCGAACCCCTCGAATGCCGCCTACAACCCGACACCGGCCTGGTATTTTGACTGGATCTTCCAGCTTTTGAAGATGATACGGCCTGAGATCGTAGGTGTGGTGGGCCTTCCCGTCCTGATTGCGGTGGTTCTGGTCCTCCTCCCCTTTCTCGACAAGAAACCTGTCCGCTCCCCCTTCAAAAGACCCTTGTCCGTCCTTTCGACCCTCTTTGTCCTGGTCTCGATGGTGGTCCTCTCCATCATGGCGGAAAACGGGTACAAGAAGCTTGTCGATGTGGACAGGGCCGCCATGGCCCGGGGCCAGGTCGTCTTCAACCAGTCCGGATGCATCGGGTGCCACACCGTCTTCGGAAAGGGAGGGAAAATCGGTCCGGATCTCTCGGAAGAGGGACTTGTGGGACATTCGGAACACTGGCTCACGGTCCAGTTCGTGAATTCGAAGGCCCATTTCCCGGATTCGATCATGCCGGACTTCACTTACCTGACGAAACAGCAGCAGCATGACTTGTCGATGTACATTTCATCGCTGGGGCGGATGGGATGGCCAGACCCGACCAAGGCCCAATAGTGGGCGGGCCAGGGAGACTCACCCGGATCCCTCCCGCCAAGAAGCGGGAGGGTCAGGTTATCGCGGCTTGAGAAGGGAGATGGCGCGCTGCTTTTCGGGGACCCCGACAAAATAGGGCCGGTCGTTGACCAGGGAAGTCGGTACGGACTTGATGTTGTAGCGCTCCGCAAGCTCCTTTCCTCGAGGGCTGTCGATATCGATCTCCTCGTAACTGAAGGGAATCTCCTGTTGCAGCCGTTTCCAGAAACTCTTGGCGGCCGGGCAGGAGGGACACCAGCTCGCATAGACCAGCTTCACTTTGGCCATCATTGGCTCCTTGGATGGAGAGGGATTTTCCGGGACCTTTCTGTCCATTATAATGGTGTTGGAGGTCTTTGTTCCAGGATGGGTCATTTGCAGGAAGGACGGAAAAGGGATGGACTACAGGGCAATGGTGTGGGGGGGATTGGGAGGAGCGGCCTTCGGCTTTCTTCTGAGTTCTTTTCTGACCCGGGACGGCTGCGGGGCCGTGGCCTGCCGCATCAACCGGAGTCCGAAGGTGGCCACGGTCTATTACGCGGTGATCGGGGCCTCACTTGGGTTGACCCTTCATGCCTTCTAGTTTCGGGAAAAGGCGCCGGGTGATCGAAGGGCCGCCCGGAGCACCGCCTCCTGTCGGTCCATACAGTCCGGGAATTGAGGCGGGCGGATGGCTCTTCCTGTCCGGCCTGATCGCCCTGGATTCGAGGGGCCTGGTGATTCCGGGGGGAGTGAATGCCGAGGCCAGTCTGATTTTTGAGCGTCTGGGAGTGATGCTTAAAAAGGCCGGATATCATTCTTCCGATGTTGTGAAGCTGACCCTTTATCTTACGGATCTCTCCTTTTTCCAGGTGGTCAACGAGGCCTGTGCCACTTTTTTCCGGGAGCCCTATCCGGCAAGAGTGACCGTCGGTGTGTCGGCACTGCCGAAGGGAGCCAGCCTTGAAGTGGATGTCATAGCCTGGAAGGGAACGGGGGAAGAGGAGAGAGGATAAGGGGAGAAGATCCCTTTCGGTCCTCATATCCAGGGCCGAAAGGGAAATCGTTGGCTATATCGCCTTCTGAACCTTTCCGCTACGGATGCAGCGGGTGCAGACCCGGACCCGCCGCGGCTGTCCCTCGACAAGGGCTCGGACGGTCTGGAGATTGGGCTTGAAAAACCTTTTTGAGACGCGGTGAGAGTGGCTGATCTGGTTCCCGACCACCTTCGCCTTTCCACATACGAAACAGGACGCTGCCATTTTCTGCTCCCCTTAAAAGTCATTAAAATCGAACATTCCGAAATTCTACCTGACTCTGTCGGCACAAATCAACCCGGCCCCGCCCTCCTTTTCCGGGGGACTTAAAGAGGCGCGGTGGGAGGGTCAAGCCGCGGGAGTCAGTCGGGTTCCCGGCCTGGAACGCAGCAGTGGGGACCGTCTCCCCCCGAAGAAAGGGGAGAGAGGACGTGTCCGGTCTCGGCGGTGGGACGAAAGGTCGTGCACCCCTTGAGCCCCAGGTCGTAGGCGAGATCATAGACCTTCCGGAACTCTTCAAAGCTGATCTCTTCGCGGACATTGATCGTCTTGGAAATGGCGTTGTCCACGTAGGGACGGACGGCGGCCATCATGTCGAGGTGGCTTTGGACCGGGACCTCTTCGGCGGAAACGAAGGCCGGAGGAAGGTCCCGGGGGTCTTTGGCCGTTTCCCGGAAACGCTGGACGGCAGGGTCCTCCAGAAGAAATTCGAGGGGCAGCCCCGACTCCAGGGTCATTTCCCTGCGGGCTGAGGCGGAAAAGACCGGTTCGATTCCGCTCGAAACATTTCCTGCGAGCAGGCTGATCGTTCCGGCCGGAGCGATCGCGATCAGGTGGCTGTTCCGGATTCCCCCGGAACGGATCCCCTGGAGGATATCCGGAGGAAGGGTCCGGATGAACCGGCCCTCGGGATATTTCACCGGATCGAAGGCGGGGAAGGGACCTTTTTCTCGGGCGAGGGAGATGGAGGTCCGGTAGGCGGCATGACAGATGGTCCGAAGGACCTCTCCGGCCCAGGTGAGGGAATCCGGGCTCCCATATCGCAGCCCCAACATGATCAGGGCATCCCCCAGTCCCGTGATGCCAAGTCCGATCCTCCGTGTGCTCCGCGCCGCTTCGGCCTGGGCCAGGACAGGAAAACGGGAGAGGTCGATCACATTGTCCAGAAGGCGGACCGCTATCTCCGTCGTTCTGACAAGAGCCTCCCCGTCGAGGCGGGAGTGGTCCGAAAAAGGATGGAGGATGAATCGGGTCAGGTTGAGCGAACCCAGGGCGCAGGCCCCGTAGGGGGGAAGGGGGACCTCCCCGCAGGGATTGGTGGTGCTGATTCTCTCCCGATACCACAGATTGTTTTCCTGGTTGATCCGGTCGACAAACAGGACCCCCGGTTCGGAGGTCCGGTAGGTGGCTTCGAGGATGGAGTTCCAGAGGTCGCGGGACCGGACCCTGCCGAGGACCCGACATCTCACGGGGGTGCGGCGGCCTGTCCATGCACGTCGGACGATCTTCCCCTCTCCCTCGAGATCCCGGTCGGGAAAGACGAGAGGCCAGTCGTCGTTCGTGCGAACCCTTTTCATAAATTCGTCGGTCACCTGGACCGAGAGATTGAAGTGTCGGAGGCGTCCCGCCACCTGTTTGGCGGTGACGAATTCCAGGATGTCCGGATGGTCGACCCGAAGCGTGGCCATCATCGCTCCCCGGCGGGCTCCCGTGGAGAGAATGGTGTGGCACATGGCGTCCCAGACCTCCATGAAGGAGACGGGACCGGAGGCGATGGTCCCGGCTCCCCGGGTCCGGATCCCGCGGGGACGGAGGGTTGAAAAATCGTATCCGATCCCGCCCCCCTGCTGCATCGTGAGCGCCCCTTCCTCCAGGGAGCGGAAGATGCCGTGGATCGAATCCCCGATCGTGCCCATCACGAAACAGTTGAACAGGGTGACATTCCGGGCGGTCCCGGCCCCGGCCAGGATGCGCCCTCCCGGAAGAAACCGGAAACCCTCCAGAATGTCCATAAAGCGTCTTTCCCAGAGATCCCTGTTTAGGCCTTCGACCGTGGCCAGGGCGCGGCTGATCCGTCTCCAGGATTCCCGGATGTCCGACTCCGGAGGACCGGAGTCCGGCCGGTCCTGGTATTTTGTTTTCCAGATCTGTCGGGAGAGTGATTCGGGACTTTCGGTAGAGGGCGTGGCCATTCGGTTCTCCATCCGCAAAAAGAGATTCTGCGGAGTTCCTGCGGGAGAATGCGGGATCGCTCCGGATCCGGGGGAGGCCGGGAACAGGGAGGAGCCAAATTCCCTATCCGGGAGCGGATCCTTTTGGAGGGGAAGGTTTCGGTGCTCTCCCGGCCCGGCCTCCGGGATTTCGTCCACTATATTTTCTCGGCGGTCAGAATACAAGGGGAGGAAGGATTAGACCATGAATGCCCGGACCCGGAGGGGAAGGAATCGGTCTTCGGACAAGAAGGGCCGGGCCTGCTATAATGGCCTCAAAACGGCCTCCGGCCGGTAGCGACCATCCAAAAAACCTGGGAGTTCCTTGTCCGGCATCGCCTTAAGGCCCCTCAAGCTGACATCGGGTCTCGACCAGTGTCCCATGATCGGCCCCCGCCGTCTGGCCCGTCTCGAGCGTCGCGGGATCCGGAATGTTCTTGACCTCCTCTACACCTTTCCCTTCCGGTATGAGGACAGGCGGGTCCGATTTGCCATTTCCGACCTGCGCGAAGGAACCGAAACCGGGCTTCTGGCCACGGTGCGGACGATCAGGAAAAAAGAGGTCCGGAAGCTCAGGGCTCCGGTCATCGAGGCGGAAATCTTCGACCGGTCGGGAAGCCTCCCGGTGGTATGGTTCGGCCAGGAATACCTGCTGAAGCAGCTTTCCGCTGGGACCCAGGCTTTTTTCTTCGGAAAGGTTGAATACTCTCCCTATACCCGGTCACTGGTCCTTAAGTCTCCGCTGACCGAAACTATCGACCCCGAGGAGGGGTTCCGGAAATCCTACCACGTCGGCCGGATTGTTCCGGTCTACCGGGAAGAGGAAGGGATTTCCTCGGCTGTCTTCCGTCGTCTGGCCGGGGATGTCCTTCGCTCCCTTTGGGGGGAGACCTTTGATCCGTTGCCGGGTGAGGTGCGCAATGAGGCCGGCCTGATGGACTGGTTCCCGTCTATTGTGGAGATGCATTTCCCCAAGGAGACGGACCGTCCCCTGGAGGAGCTTCTTGATCCGGACTATCCCCCCCGTTCCCGGCTGATCTTCGAGGAGTTCTTTCTCCTCGAGTACCTCATGATGGTCCGCAAGAAAAGCCTTCTCTCCTCCGGGCGTTCCTGGGAGATGTCTCCGTTGGGGGAGGATCCTATTGCCTTGTTCGAACAGAGCCTCCCCTTTCCCCTGACCCAGGCCCAGCGACGCGCCTGCCGGGATATTTTGGGAGATCTTTCTTCAACACACCCCATGAACCGGTTCCTTTTGGGCGATGTCGGGTCCGGGAAGACGCTCGTTGCGGCCTTTGCCATTCTCCAGACCCTGCGGGAAGGTCAACAGGCGGCCTTCCTGGCTCCGACAGAGATCCTGGCCCAACAGCATGCCCGGACTCTGTTGAAGCTCTTCAAAACGACCCGAGGGGAAGAAAACAGGCAAATCCTGCCTCTGCTCCTCTCCCAGTCTGTCCGCGGGGCGGAACGACGGCGTCTCCTCTCCTCCCTCGCCTCGGGGGAGCAGAAGCTGGTTGTCGGAACGCACGCCCTTCTCGAGGAGGGGGTCCCCTTCCACTCCCTGGGGATGGTCGTCATCGACGAGCAGCACAAATTCGGGGTGGCCCAGAGGAAGGCCCTGGCGACGAAGGGAAGGAATCCCGATATTCTCGTCATGACGGCAACCCCCATCCCCCGATCGCTGGCTCTCTCCTATTACGGAGACCTTGAGATCTCTCTTCTCGACGAACTTCCTCCCGGCCGGCAGCCCGTGACAACCCATCTGGTCACAGAGACCGGAGACGCCTTCTGGAAAGAGAAGATCCTTCCGGCACTTAAGAGGAGGGAGCAGGTCTTTGTTGTCCTTCCCCTGATCGAGGAATCAGAATCGGTAGAAGCCAAAAATGCCATGGAAGCCCATGCCTTCCTCTCCTCCCTTTTTCCGGATTACCGGGTCGCCCTCCTGACGGGACGGACTCCCGGAGAGGAAAAGGACGCGACCATGGAGTCCTTCCGGAGGGGGGATTTTTCGATCCTCGTGGCAACCACCGTCATCGAGGTCGGGGTCGATATCCCCAATGCCACGATCATGATCGTGGAAAATGCGGAACGCTTCGGCCTGGCCCAGCTGCATCAGCTTCGGGGTAGGATCGGCCGGGGAGCCCTTCCCGGGACTTTTTACCTTGTTCCGGGAACCTCGACGGGGGAGGAGGGGCGTCGGCGTCTCGAGATTCTCGAAGCCTGTCCGGACGGATTTCGGGTGGCCGAGGAGGATCTCCGGATAAGGGGGCCCGGCGAGTTCATGGGGGTCCGCCAATCAGGATTGCCGATGTTCACCCTGGCCGATCTCGTCAGAGACACCGGGATTCTTGTCAGGGCCAGGGAGATGGCGTCCCGCTTTGTCGGATCGGGAGAGGGAAGGAGGGAATCGGCATGGGAGATGTCACGGCTCGAAGAGTTCATAAGGCTCCGGTACAAGAACGTGGATCAATGGCTGTCGACCAGATGAAGTGGGGGATCTCATGAAGAGAAACTATGTCCGTGGAGTCTCCCGAGGACTCCGGCGCGCGGGCCGTTCATTCGGGAAAAGCGCTGTCCAGGTCTTTCATCTCGATGAGATGCTCAGAAAGGGGATCCGCCGGAGGCTGCTCGACCGGAATCTCGAGGAGGGATATCGGGGTCTGGGTGAGTTCCTCTACACACATCTCCAGGAAGACCCTCTGGAAGAGGGAGATCTCACCCTGGTGGATCTCATGCGCACCGAGATTGCCCGTCTGGAAGAGGAAAGAACGGCACTCGGGACGTTCCCGGTGCGGTCGGGAACCTCTGCGGGAAAGCGAGGCCTTGGCGAATGAGCCCTCCCAGAAGGATCGCTGTCGTGGATATCGGGACAAATTCCGTCCGTCTTCTGGTCGGGTTGGCCAATGGACGGAGGATTGAAAGCATTCTCTTCCAGGATGGCCGGATTACCAGGCTGGGCGAGGGTCTCGCTGAAAGCGGGCAGATTTCCCGGGGGGCGGTGGACCGGACGGTGTCGGTCCTTTCCGAGTATGCCGGCCATATTCGTTCCTATGCCCCCGACCGGGTCCTCTATGTCGGAACTTCGGCCCTGCGGCAGGCAGCAAACCGTGAGGAGGTTCTCGCTCGGTTCGAACGGGAGGCCGGGGTTTTGGTCCGGATCATTTCCGGAGAGGAGGAGGCGGCACTCACCTACCGGGGAGCCCTCCTCGACCTTGATGAAACCCGGGGTCCCTTTCTCGTGATTGATATCGGAGGAGGGTCAAGCGAACTGATCGTCGGCGAAACGACCCGGAAGTTCTGGAAGGCCTTTTCCATTGAGGTGGGAGTCGTGACCCTGACAGAGGGATGGTTCCGCAACGATCCGCCTTCCGATCAGGAGATCCAGCAGGTCCGTCGCTATCTGGAGGAGCGGTTCAGGGAGGTGGTGACGGTCCTGTCTCCCTATCTCACGGCCGGGGTGACTCCCGTCGGAACGGCCGGGTCGGTGACGACCATCCTGGCCATGGTCCGAAAGATGGTGCGCTACGATCCGGCGGTGGTGCATGGCCAGGGGCTGACTCGCCAGGAGGTGGACCGGCTTTTCAACGAAATCCGTCCGATGAAGGCCCGGGACAGGCTTCTTCTGCCCGGCGTTGAGCGGGGCAGGGAGGACATTATCCTGTCGGGAGCCCTGATCCTTCTGTCCCTCCTTGAGTTTGTCAACCAGGCAGGCCTGGTTGTGTCGGCCTATGGCCTTCGCGAGGGAATCGTACTGGATCTGTCCGAGGCGGGAAGCGACACTCTCCTATAGCGCAAGGAGACGGTTCCATCTGTCCGGCTCAAGGGCCCGGTACTGCGAAAAGAGGGACGGATCCTCCGGAAAGGCCTGCATGCCCTGTTCAAGAATCTCCCGGGACAGGTCCTTGTCCGACCTGGAGACGATGGAGGCCAGGACCCGGTAGAATCCCGCCATCGGTCCGTAAAATCCGGCAAATTCGGTTAAAAGGGGCCACGGGTCCATTCCGGGGTTGTCATTGTGGAGGTTTTCGGCGATTCTGTAGAGCAATGTGACCGGCTCCCGTGAATTTTTCTTCACCTTTTCATACCAGTTGACAGCGGAAAGCCAGCGTCCGGCATCTTCATCGAACATGGCAAGAGTCCAGAAGAGGACCTCGCTCAGGGGATCGACGGTCACGGCCTGTTCCAGAATGCGAATGGCCAAGGTTCTGTCCCGACCCGGGAGGAAGGCCTCGGCAAGTCCGGAAATCGCGAGTGTCTCGGGATTTCCGGACTGTCCCCGGGAAGGGAGCGGGGGGAAGTGATCTCCTGCCTTCCGGAGAAGGGATTGGGAGACCTTCGCCTTGGGATAGAGGATCCGGAGAAAGGCCAGGGTTTCCAGAAACAGCAAATCCTCCCCTTCGGAAAGAAGCAGCGACAGAAGTTCCTGGGCATAGTGGGGATCGGGACGAAGGGCAAAACCGCGTGAAAGCGCCCCGGCCGCCCGCCGGGAATCTTTCTTCCGGAGGAACAGGTCGCCCAGCTGGTATTGGGCGATCGCCTGGTCGATCTCTTCAAGCAGCAACTGGGCCTTTTCTGCGTCTCCCTGGTCCACGGTCACCAGCCCAAGAAGAAGCCGGGCCTCCGGATTGTCCGGGTCGATGGCCAGGGCATGACGGATGAGGGGAAGGGCGGCCAGGGGTTTCCCGGCCATCTTGTGGGTTTCGGCCATGGCCAGGAGAAGGTCGGCTGTTTCTCCCGTCTCCTCCATGAGAAGCCGGTAGGTGTCGAGCGCCCGTCCTGTCTCGTTAATATTCCTTGCGATCCTTGCCACATGGCCAAGAAGACGAATGTCGCGGGGAGCTTTTCGAAGAAGTCCGCGGAAGAACTTTAGGGCTTGGCCTGATTTTTCAATCCTTTCCAGTGATCGCCCATACCAGTCCTGGATATCGGGGTTTCCCGGATTACGTTCGATGAGCCGGGAAAAGGCCCGGTGCATTTCCCCGTAGAGTTCCACAAGCTCCAGACGGTCGACGATCGGTCCAAAGGCCATGATGTTTTCGGGACGGTCGGGGGCCCTTCTGTAGGCTCGAAGAATATAGGGGAGGGCCCGGTTCCATTGTCCGGTCAGCCCGTACAGGATCCCCGCCTCCCGCAGAAGATCGATGTTGTCGGGGAAGTGGCGCAGCCCCTCCTCGAGAACCCAGAGCCCCCTGTCACGATCCCCCATTCGGTCCTTGAGAAGACCAAGGGACAGAAAGGGGAGGGGAGAACGTTCCTCTTCTGCCGAGAGGGCTTTCCAGTAGGCCTCTTCCGCCTGGGAGAGGTGCCCCATCCCTTCGAGCGCCTGTCCCCTCAGGGATTCGAGAGCGCAATCGACGCCGCTATTGGTCGGGATTCTTGATAGGATTTCAAGACCTTCCTGATAGAGTCCTGCCTGAAGTTTCTTTCGGACATCTTCGAGGGAAACGGGGGAAGGGGCTGTCATCGGGGCCGGATCTCCTTTAAGGGCCCTCGACGGGCCATGTGTCGGGAGGACGATTGTCTCTTTTTTGCTAAGATGGTATCACAGATGGGTCCGGTTGGCCCCTCTGTCTCTCTCCTTGGGCCAAAATGACCTTTGAACTGACCGACCGAAGGAGTGATTCGTGGTCCGTCTTCCCGATCCCGGCCCTCAGTGGAGACAAATTCTCGAACGCATCCCCGCTCCTTGCGGGGGACGATTTTATGTGGTGGGAGGATGGGTCCGGGATCTTCTCCTCCTCGGGCCCTTCTCACTCGGAGCCGATATCGATCTTGTGTCCGAGGGGGATCTTGTGTCCTGGTCCCGGGCCGTGGGGGAAGCCTTCGGCTCCGATGTCCGCCTCGAGACGGAATTTCTGACGGCTCGGACGGAGGTGGCGGGAGAAGGGGGAAAAACCGTCCGGATCGACCTTGCCCGCTTCCGCCGAGAAGTGTATGACATTCCGGGAGTTCTACCCCGGGTTTTTCCCGGATCGATCGAAGAGGATGCCGGTCGGCGGGACTTTTCGATGAATGCGGTCTTCCTTGAATGGTCATCGGACAAGAAAGCCTTTGTTCGTATCATCGATCCCTGCGGAGGTCGGGAGGACATCCGTCAGGGACGGATTCGACCTCTTCGGGAAGAGACCTTCCTGGAAGATCCGACCCGGCTCATCCGATGGGCCCGCCTGTCCGCCCGTCTCGGTCTTTCCGATGATGCCTCCATGGCTCCGGCCCTCGAAAAATCCCTCGGAACGAAGGGCCTTTGGGATCCCGTCGGAGGTGCCAGGATCTACCGTGAAATCGAACGCCTGATGCGGGAGCCGGACCCCTTCGGAGTGATGGAGCGCTTGTTTTCCTCTCGCATCATGGAAACTCTGACCGGAATATCAGCTCTTTCCCGGGTCCGCCGGTCCAGGCTTCGTCGATGGCAAGGATTCCGCCATATTCTGAAAGGGCTTGCTCCGTCGGTCCCCGAACCGGAACTGCCAGACCGGGAGATGTTCTTTCTGGCCCTCCTTTTCGGCCTCTCCCGGCAGCGGTTCAGAGGGGCGGCTAAGGGACTTGGACTGGGAGAGCGTTTCAGAGGACGGCTTGAAAAGGTCATCTATGAGCCCACAGGGTGGCCCTTCAGGAGATTCTATGTCGGGCTTGAAAAGGAGACGGGCCGAGATTATGGGAAAATGAAAGCCTTGGCCGACAGGCTCGACCTGACCCGGGTTCTTCTCCTCGTCCTGCTGGGACGGGAATCCGACCAGGAATTCTGGAAGGAATATGTCGGAAGGGAGAGATGGGTCCCCCCCCTCCTCGGAGGAGAGATCCTCCTCGGATATCCCGTGATTCCTGCTTCGTTGCGTGGAGCCATTCTGGCTGAAATCAGGGCTCTTCAGCGCACCGGGGTCCTTCGGAATCCCGGGGAGGCGCGCCGGTGGCTGGAGCGGAAGGTCAGCGAAGAATTTCCTTGATCATCCGGTTCAGGGAATAGTAGTTGGCATCACCCGGGATAACGTGCCGGATAACCCCTTTCTGGTCGATGACGGCGACCCATGGCTCCCCGTGGACACGCCATTCCCTGACGGTTTGCTGCTCGGAATCTTCATAGTCGTCGATATGGATGAAGGCCATCTCCTCGTGGTACGTTCCCTGGAGACCCTGAACCACCCGGTCCTCATGGACACAGGGGGTGCAATGGATCGGGGCCCCGAAAAACACCAGGATGGGACGGTGGTGGTAGATCGCATGGGAAAAGCTTTCGCGGTGGAGGTGATCGGGGACATTCATGGTGCAGATGTCTCCAAAACGTTCGCCCACCTCGAGTACGGGATTGTGGCTGATGGGAGCGCGGCTTCCTTCCTTTGGAAAAGACAGAAACCAGTCGCACGAGGATAGGGACAACAAAAGGGCCACGGAGACGAATCCGGAAAGAATGGTGAACTGTCTTCGAAGGCGCCCGGGGAATGGGGTCTTGTGAATCATCGAACCTCCTCATGATACTGACCCTGAATTACGAATCTCATCTTCCATGATAGTTCATCCAGGATCTCTTGTCATGCCCGCAAGGTTACGGTAATCTCATGGTCTTTGTCCCCTTTTTGCATTGACAATGTTGGCCACCATTTCCAATTTTTCGAGGTTATGACGATTGTCCGACCGGCGTGAGACCCTGTTCCTGACCAATCAGGCCCTCAAGCATCGCTCCCTGGTCCTGTTCATTCTTGCGGGCCTTTGTCTTGTCGGAATTTATTCCTACCTTAACCTGGGGGTCGATCTTTTCCCCAGGGTGAGGTTCCCCCTGGTCAGCATCACTCTTCCGGATCCCGGGGAGAGTCCGAGGGGAATCACGCAAAAAATCGTGTTGCCTGTGGAGCAGGCCCTCTCGGCCCTGCCCAGAATCAAGCATGTTCATTCGACTGTCGTTCCCGGAGCGGCGGTGGTGACGGCTGTCTTTTCCGACGAAAGTCTTGGGGGGGCTCCGGAGAGGGAGGTCAGGGAGGCCCTGGACCGGCTTTCGGGAACTCTTCCCTCCGGTCTTCCGCCGCCCGTCGTGACCCGGGAAAACCCCACGCGGGTTCCCCTCCTGTGGATCATGATTCCCCTCGACGGAAAGGGGGGAGGCTCCCCCGATCTCGGCAAAGTCTGGCCTTTTGTCCTGGAAAAACTTGTTCCGGCCATTGAAAGGATCCAGGGGGTTCGAAAGGTGACCCTTCTCGCCCCACCGAAGACGGTCGTTCATATCTATCTGTCCGCTGCCGCTTTGGCGTCGACCGGGATTTCCGCAGAAGCCCTATCCCTTGAGCTTCGGGAACATTCCCGGGAGTATCCGGCGGGATCGCTCTCCGCGGGAGGAGGATCTGTCAATATCGACGTGAGGGGAATTCCTCTGACACGGGAGGCCCTGTCGTCGTTTCCCGTCGTGCTTCAATCCGGGCAAACCGTCCCCCTGGGTTCCCTTGCCAAAATCTCCGAAGGGCCAGCCAGAACCGACTCGATCTTCCGCTTTGAGGGAAAAACGGCCATCGCCCTCAAGATCTACCCCTCTCCCGGAGCGAATCTCATACGGGTCTCCCGCAGGATCCATGCGCTTCTGTCTGAAATTCGGACCGGCACACCCGGGTTCTCCCCTGCCCCTCCTGATTTCAGTCCGGCCATCCGGATGGATCGTTCTGTTCCCGTGGCTCAAAACAACATGGAGCTTCTGCAAACTCTTGTTCTGGGAGCCGTTCTGGCCGTTCTGGTCATTCTTTTATTTCTGGGAAATCTCAGGGAAACAGGGGTCGCAGCCCTCGCCATTCCGGCTTCGGTGCTTATAACCTTTCCTCTTCTTGAAATGTTCCATTTCACCCTCAACAATCTGACGATGCTGGGGCTCTCCCTGGTGGTCGGGATCCTGATCGATGATGCGATTGTGGTCCTCGAAAACATCCATCGGCACCGGTCGATGGGGGAGTCCCCTGCCGACGCGGCAAGATTCGGGGTGGGGGAAATCGGACGCGCCGTTCTGGCCACCACCTTTTCCATCGTGGCGGTTTTTGCCCCCATGGCCATGATGCACGGGGTTCTGGGAGAGTTTTTCACTCAATTCGGGTGGACGGTCACCTTTGCGGTCCTGGCCTCCCTTGTCATCTCCCTGACAGTCACCCCTTCCCTGACTCTCCATGAAGCGGAAATGAAAGGAGAACAAGGGACCCAGCATTTTTTTCCTCCTGTGGCAAAGATGGGGCGATGGCTGGGGGACCGGTACGGAGCCTTCCTTGCCAAGGCGATGGGACATCCGGTCGTCGTGGCCATTTCCTGCCTTCTCCTTCTTTCAGCTTCAATGGCCCTGGGAACCCGACTTGGCTGGAATCTGATCCCAAACGAGGATCAGGGGGCCTATACGGTCCATGTCCGTCTGGAAGGTTCCCCGAGTCTTTCGAGAACCGATGAGATTGTCAGCGAAATTTCAGCTAGGCTAAGGAAGATCCCCGGTGTACTCTCTGTCTTCCAGCAAGTTGGGGGAGGCAAAGGTGCCCCCCCGTCCGAAGGCTATCTATATGTCAACCTGGTCGGGCGTTCCCACCGCCATGAAACCGATTCGGAATACATGGAAAAGACCAGGAAAATCCTTGCGGGCTTTTCCGGACTTCGGGGATCGGTCGATGCGATCAGTCCTCTGGGCGGGACCGGAGCCAGCGCACCCTTCCAGTGCTTCCTGCTTGGAGGAGATCCGGCCGTCCTGAAGACCCTGTCCGAGAAGCTCAGAAGTTATCTTCAGGGGTTGCCGGGATTGAGGGACGTTAACACCTCCAGTGCCGGATTCCTCACCGTCGTTGCTGTAAAGCCGCGCTCGACCAATCCTCCCCAGTGGGGAATTACGACCGGTCGTCTGGCTCAATGGATTTCCCAGGCTACGACAACCCATCCGGCAGGGTCGGTCAGGACGAGGGAGGGCCACCTCGATCTGGTCGTATCGATGGATCCCGCGGAAGCCGCTTCGGTCTCCGCAATCTCGAGGCTCCCTTTCCCGGTGGCTCCGGGACGGATTTTCCCTCTGTCGAAGGTCGCGAGCGTGGTCGAAGAGCAATCTGAACAGCGGGAGAGCCGGGACGACCGGACGGCATCGGTGACGATTTCTGCGAACATTTATGGAAAAGCCTCATTAGGTAAGACCATGCGCAAAGTTGACGGATGGGCCAAGACCAACCTCCACCCTCCCTATCATCTCCGATATGCCGGGAATTCCGATGTTTTAAATGATGCTAAATCCCAGATCGTCATGGCCATCATCGTGGCGGCACTGGTGGTCTACGGATTGCTGTCGTTTCAGTTCAGGAGCCTGGTATTGCCCATCGTGATCATGCTTTCGATGCCCTTCGGCCTGGTCGGAGCCATTCTAGCTCTCTGGATTTCAGGGATTTCTGTCAATATGATGGGGGCGATAGGACTGATCATTCTTTTCGGGCTGGTCACAAAGAATGCTATCCTGCTGGTAGACTATGCCAATACGCTGGGAAGGAGAGGCCGGTCGGTACGGGACGCCGCCCTCGAGTCAGCGAGGGTCCGACTTCGTCCCGTGGCCATGACCACTTTTGCCATGGTTTTCGGAATGGCTCCCATGGCGGTGGGATGGGGGGCCGGAGGGGAAATAAGGCAGTCAATGGCGGTTGTTGTCATCGGAGGACTCCTGTCCTCCATGTTTTTTACCCTGGTTCTCGTCCCCGTCGTTTACGAACGGCTTGCGTCATGGGGACGGGGAAGAGACCAGGGAAACGATCGAGACAATCCTCAAGAAGGAGGCACCGCATGGGGTTCATGAGATTGGCCGGGAAAGCCGGTTTTCCCGGAGTCATGGCGGGAAT
>JAKAWK010000025.1 GCA_021827365.1 Nitrospirota bacterium | reverse complement strand
TCAGGTAAGGAGTTCCCGAAAGAACATCCGGGTAAGAAAGTTTCAGCGAGGTGACGAAGCCCAGGGTCGTCCCCATCGCCAGCCAGAAGACGGAAGAAATGATCGCCGTCTTTGCCGCGGTTCCGTTGGGGATCTCTTTGACGGAAGCCATAAAGCCACTCTCCTTGTTTTGTAATGTCCGAACACGCTTTGCTGGTGCCGAAACACCCCCGTTTCACTTCATGACATTCATTAAGGCGAAACTCCCCTCTCATCGTGACGGGGGGTGGGACCGCGGACCGTGAGGAATCATATGGGGGTATGGCTCCCTTAGGGTTTCCGCGTGTCCCGCCTCCCAGGCCAGCTCGGGAGGGGTAAAAATAAAAATCGCTATCATGAATGTTCGGGCTATGTGATGCAATACGTGTACCATAAAGGAATGGTCAGAATGGAAGCGGCAATTGCGGAAAAAGGAAAATAAAATGATCGTGTGATGTTTCGTTATTGGAACAAAGAAGGGATTTTCTATCCTCCATTAAATCGCAAATAATGTATATTATGTAAACAATAAAAAATAAATTAAGGTTGGAGCCTGCTATCTTGAACCGAACCAATCCCTCACCTTATTCGTGTCATGGAAGATATTCAATTCCTTGCAATCCGTCGTCATTGGGTTCCACGGAAATCTGTGCTAGGATTTTTGGCGAGGATGGCTCTATTTTATTTTCCTCCAGGGAGGACCTATGAGGATTTTCTATATCCTGGCCTTTTTTTCCGCAATTTTCTCCGTCTCTTTAGCCCAGGCCCAGCCGCTCGTTCCGTTGCCCCCCGCTCCTCCGATTCCCCTTTCCAATCTGGAAACCCCGTCCAAGATTGCCCTGGGAAAGACGCTGTTCTTTGACCCAAAGCTTTCCGTCAACGGCTCCATCAGCTGTGCCTTCTGCCATATGCCCAAGGCGGGTTTTGCCGATCCCCGTCCCGTTTCGATCGGCGTCGGGGGAAAACGCGGGGGACGAAATGCACCACCGGTGCTGAATGCGGCCTATCTCAAACTCCAGTTCTGGGATGGACGGGCCGGAAGTCTTGAGGAACAGGCCCTAGGGCCACTGACAAATCCCGTAGAGATGGAAAATCCGAACAATCAGAGCATTGTGGACAGACTGAGAAAAATTCCTGCCTACAGAAAACGCTTCCAGGAGGTTTTTGGCGGGTCTGTTTCCATCGACCGGATCGCGGAGGCGATCGGCGCCTATGAACGAACTCTTGTCACACCAGAGACGCCTTATGACCGATTCCTGATGGGAGATAAAAAAGCGCTTTCGTCTGCACAAAAGCGGGGATTCATGTTGTTCAAGGGGAAAGCCCGATGTGTTCTCTGCCATTCGGGGGCCCTTCTTTCAGACCAGGGATACCACAATCTTGGGGTTCCCCAAACCGGAACCCTGCCCGTCGATGTCGGGCGATATGCTGTGACACATTACCCTCTGGACAAAGGGAAATTCCGGACGCCCCCCTTGAGAAATGTGGCCCTGACCTCCCCCTACATGCATGACGGGGCCTTCCGGAATCTCAGTCAGGTGGTCGATTTCTACGATCGTGGTGGCGGCAGGTCCAGATTTCCGACCAAGGATCCTCTTCTGATCCCCCTGCACCTGACATCTGCGGAGAAGAAGGATCTTGTGGCATTTCTCAAGTCCCTGACGGGAGAAACGAAAAAACAGATGAACCAGCCCTGAAACATATGTGAAGGAGGAATTTCCTCCAGAAGAGGTTCGCGATCGATATCCTTCAACGTATCAGTCCGGTCAGACTGTTCCATTATTTTAGGGATCTGGGCCAGATCGTCCTCACAAGCTTTTATGATCTCGCACACCTTGTGCTGACACGCAGGCTTATTTTGAACAGCTTTCTCCTGCCCATCGTGGCGGCAGGGCTGGCGGCGCTTCCCATCATTTCCATCGTGGCCCTTCTCGTGGGGGCAGGAATCGTTGCGGAGACCGGAATCGAGCTCCCCAAGCTCGGCATCCAGAATTTGATGGGGGCCATTGTCCTTCACGTGATCTTCGGAATTGTCGGCCCCTTTGCTACAGCCCTCATCGTAACCGCCCGCTCGACTTCGGGTCTTGCGGTCGAGATTGGAAACATGAGGGTCACCGGAGAGCTGGACACGATCGAAATGCTGGGGGTCAATCTCTCCAACTTTCTCGTGACCCCCCGGCTTGTGGGAATTGTCATTTCAAATATCGCCTTGACCTTTTACTTTGGTCTGATCGCGATGACAGGAGGATTTGCCATGGCCCTGATGGGCCTTTCCATGCCCATTGCCACCCTAGTACGAATGATCGAAACAAGCATAAAGCTGTCCGATCTTGTACTTCCGTTCCTTGAGGGTCTCGGGTACGGACTGATCATTTCCTCCGTCAGTGTCTATCATGGGTTGCGAGTGAAGAATTCCCCCGTGGATGTCCCCCGGGAGACAACACTCTCCCTTGTCAGTTCCTTGTCGCTCTGTACGGTGATGCTCAGTCTCTACCTTATTTTTTCGTCGCTTGCATGAAAGAGATCTGCTCTTCTCCTGGTATTTCACTTTGTTCGGCAAGGAGACGGACCCTTAGAGACCCTTTAGATAAAACGAATTTGAGGGAGAATTAGTAAGTTGGTTGATACTCTGATGGATTTTCAGGATGCCGTGATCGGGTATGAAGCTGATTTTCCCCTTATTTCTGATCTGAATCTGCGGATCACACGGGGAAACCATGTTGTCATCACGGGGGCCTGTGGCGTGGGAAAGTCGGCCATAGTCAAGACCATTCTTGGCCTCCTCTCCCATTGGAAAGGGGAATATTATGCCTTTGGACGGGACATGGGCCATCCTTCTGCTCCCCTACTTTCCTATGTCCGAAAAAAAATCGGGATTCTTCCGGACAGAGGCATTCTCCTTCAGCACCTGACGGTTTTCCAGAACATCGCCCTTCCCCTTCGGTACGGACAATTCGTACCCCTGGAGAAGGTGACAGCTCTTCTTGAACCCTTTCTCGAAGAGTTCCGCCTCGAGGATCTCCTCGACCGTTATCCCTCATCCCTAAATCTTGACCAGATCAAAAAGGTTGGCTTTGTCAGGGCCCTTATAAACAATCCGGATCTTTGTATCCTCGACGATCCCTTTGAGGGGCTCGATGATGAGGGTGTCGAGGCTTTCTGGAGGAGGCTCGCCCTGATCGATTCGGAAAAAGAAACAACCGTTCTTGTCTTTACCCGAAAAACGATGAACGGGAAATCCTATTTCAGCCATCGGTATCACCTGATGTCCGATGGCCTCCACGAGGTCTCATGAAACTTCATTATGTTCACCGGTCAAGTGAAAAAAGGATCGAACAGCTGGCGGGAATCTTTCTCCTGGTTCCCGTTGTCGGCTTTATCTTTGGCCTCTACGAGATTGCTGTTCACCAGCATGTCTTCGACAAGCGCTTTCATCTCTACACCATTCTGGACCAGTCCTATGGAATCGTGCCGGGGACTCCTGTCAAACTGGCGGGTCTCGATGTGGGAGAAGTGGACGGAATCGATTTTACAAAGCTGAACCAGATCAAGGTCTCCATGAATGTTCTCAGAAAGTATGAAACCATGATCCGCAAGGATTCCTTTGTCACGATCAAGAAATCAGGGATCATCTCCGGAGATGTCTCTCTCAGAATCAGCATCGGAACGCCGTGGCTTCCGGAGGTCAGGGACAATGCCCGGCTCAGGGCCGAAACGCCTCTGACCATTGAACAGATCATGGCCAAACTGAATCCGACGATCATCGATATCCAGAGGATTGTCCGGAATATCGCCGATCTTTCAAGCTCCATTGATCGAGGAAAGGGAACGGTGGGAGCCATTCTTAAAAAGCAGGAGATATATGATGAGCTTCAGGGGACAGCAGTCAATGTCCGCAAGACCTCTGAAAACATCAAGACCGTGACAGGCGATCTGCCGAGGCTCGTGAAACAGCTGCAGTCAGTGGTCGACGATATCAAGAAAGCGACCCCTGCCCTTCCTGCGATAACCGGAAAAACGACAACGATTCTGACAACGACTGGGGAGACTCTTGATACGACACAGACAATCTTGAACGGCATCAAACAAAGCTGGCCTGTCCGGAATCTCATTCCGACGCCACCCCCTCCCATTCCGGCGCTGGGCCCAGTCGACAGAGGGTCAATTCCTGTCCCCCCGATCTCCAAAGGGGGAGACTGATGGACGTTGGCCAGGCCCGCTTCATTCTGGGCATCTTCCTTCTCCTGGCTTTCTTGGCCGGATGTGCTGGCGCCCCGGTGACCCATCCCAACCAGGCGAAGGCCCGGGAGAGTCTTTCGGAGGCCCAGGAGCTTCTTATGCAGAATCATCCCGGACAGGCACTCGCCTCAGTCCGGAAGGCCCTTGACATGCATCGCCTTTCGGACGATCTTCCCGGAACGATCGACGACATGAACCGCCTAGCAAGGCTGTCATTCTATCTTGGAAAGGTGGACTCCGCCAGGCAGTGGATCGACAGGGCCCTGCTTCTTGAAGGGGTGAGCGATTTTTCTGAAAAGAAGGCTGAAACTCTCATTTTGGCAGCCCAAACAGCTCCCACCGGAAAAGCGGGACCCTGGATTGAAGAGGCCCACAAGATCACGGATGCCATGGCTCGTGGGTCCGAAAAGAGGGATCAACTCGAAGCCCGGCTCTTTCAGGTGGAGGGTGTCAAGGCCTCAGATCGGAAGGACTATCAGGGAGCCATTCCCCTCTTTCGGCAGGCACTTCTCCTTGACTCCCGGAGAAAGGATTTCCTGTCCCTGGCCACCGATCATGCGAGCTTGGCCAGAAACTACTATCTTTCCGGACATTATAAAAAGGCTTTAGTCCATTTTGACAAGGCTCTTTCTCTGGACAAGAAGCTCCGCAATCATGCCGGAATCGCTTTTGACCTTGAGGGAAAATCCCTTGCGGAGGCCGGATTGGGGAAATACCGGGAAGCCGCCAAAAAAATGATGGAAGCCTCAGGAGTGGAAATGGGGCTTGGGCGAATGGGATTGGCCCGAAGGGATGTCGCCTTTGCCCGGTCCATCCTCAGGGAAATCCGGACTCCGGATGTGGAGCGATTCCGGACCGTTCTCCAGCATTGGTTTGATCCCGACTAGACGGGAAATTCAGGAATAGAAAAAGGTTCCTTCGAGGTCGCTCCGCTCCTCAAGCCTGCGGAATATCTGGTCCAGGAAGGTTTGAATGGACAGGGATGTCTCTGGAGAATAGGAGATCAGAATTCCCCTGTAGTGGAATCCTTTTTCCAGTTTTTCGGAATGCCCATAACGTGAAAGGGTCTTCACGATGCGACCCATGACGGTCAGCCCGTCGGCATGGCCGGCTTCCAAAACCTGAATCATGAGGAGGTCTTCCTTGGGCCTCATGATCCAGTCTGTGGATCTAAGGGTTGCGCCCAGGGTTGTGGTCAACTTGGTCCAGGCCATTTCCAGCGGACCGGTTCCATAATATTTTTCGATCTCCTTCAGGTTGTCGACGCGAAGAGCAATGACAGAAAATGGAATCCCGAGCCTCTGTGTCCTTCCCCATTCTTCGAGTAACCGGTTCATTGTGGCCCGATAATCCAAAGATCCCGATATCTCCCGGGTCGTGAGCGACACATCCTCCCGAAGATTTTCCTGGCGGGCTATCAAAACTTTGATCAGGGGCAAGGATTCCAGGATTGCATCTGACCAAGTGATCGGCGGCTCTCCTAAGCCCATCTCAAGAAGAGTCAGACAAAAACCCCCTGAATCGACGACAAAAGGAAAGATCCAGGATTTCTCCTCCTTTGACCCGTTGTTTTCTTTTCGGAAAGGAGAAAGGATCAGAAGCGGAAACCGCATGACTTCATCCAGAGAGAGGGCGGGTATATTCAATTCATGAAATTCGGGCCCCATGCTGAAACCGCAGATCCGGAATTGTCCATCCTTTTCTTCATAACGGAATACCGAGATGCGGCTTTTCCGCATCCCGGCACCTAGAGAATTTCTAAGTGAGTCCAGAACACTGTCCACCCTTCTTAGCGCCTTTTCCGGTGCGATCTGAGGGATCATCGCGAGTTCAGTCTTTTCCTTCTCCAGAACCTCCCGGAGGGGTGCAGGGGACTTCGGCAATCCCGGAACCCCCCCGCCTGTTTCCGCCTCTCTCTTCCGGACTTCTTCGAGTCCTTCTTCAAGAAGTCTACTTTGTCGTCTGTAAATGATGATAAAACCCAGAATCCCCCCAAGGAAGAGAATTGAGCTTATAAAGACAAGAACTGGGTGGGCTCTTAAGGAGCGCTCCCAAAGGGGAAGGGAGGAATTCTCGGCGCTCTCGTCGAGGCCTAGGTCCTTACGAAGGTATTTTTCAGACCGTTTGAGATCTTCGACGCTTATATGTCTTGAGAGGGATCTTCCAGAATCAATGCCGGTGACTCGTGGAAAAAGCCGATGGGCTCCGGGATCGTGGCTCCAAAGAACTGTCAGAAGGATGAATCCTGATAGAATAACCGGTCCTATCCTCATTTTGACAATTCCTCTCTGCATTCCATAGAATGAACTGATTATTTTAATTTACTTTTCGGCAGTTTTTCCGGATTCCATGATTGCGCGAGACGGCAATTCCGAGGGATGCCGGGCGGAGCCCTTTTGAGAATTTCCCTATTCTACAAAATTCTTTTTCTTTCGATCCTGGTTCTTTCCTTGTCCCTGGGATTCGGATACATGCTTCTGGAACACCAGATCCTGCGGCAGACGAGAATCCAGATTGAAAAGGACAACAGACTCCTCCTCCTCGAACTGACACGATCCCTCTCCCTTCCCCTTCTCAAAAATGACCGGATGTCCCTGGAGGACAATCTGGGGGTTTTCGAACACTCTCCAGGGGTCCTTGGCGTCTATGTTTTCGACCGTCAGGGGGTCCTTAAGGGCCGGATCGAAAACGACACCATCGGAGGGAACGGAATCAGGAATCTGGCCTCCTCCCCTTTCCCCGGTCCCGGAGGCGAAACTCAGAATGATCTTGTGTTCCGGCACTTCAAGAAACGCCATCTCTATCGCCTGTCGACTCCAATCCTTTTCCAGGGAGTAGAGGTGGGCAAGGTCTCCCTCTTCCTGTCAGACGCCCCTTACGAAGCGGTGAGGGCCAGGATTGCCAGGTCATTTTTAATTCTGGGGGGAGGAAGCCTCATGGTGGCCTTCCTAGGATCTCTTTTCCTTTCGGCTTATATTTCCCGGCCTATCCGCTCGCTCAGAAATGCCACGGAAAGAATTCTTGAGGGGGATTTTGTCCGGGTTCCGCTTCCGGCCCTGAAGGATGAAACGGGAGACCTTGTCGTCGCATTCAACAGGATGGCCCTTGACATGGAACACAAGGAGCGTCTGGAAAAGGCCTTGATCCGATATGTTTCCCGTGATGTGGCGGAGCACCTCATCAGCCACCCTGAACTGATCCACCTGGGTGGAATACGTCAGGAGGTGGTGCTCATTTTCGCCGACATCCGGAATTTTACCAGACTCTCCAGCCAGCTTCCCTCGGAAGAGGTCGTGCAGATCCTGAACGATTATTTCAATTCCTTCATCGATGAAATCTTTCTGCACCATGGCTCTGTGAACAATATCATGGGTGACGGCATCATGATCGTATTCGGGATCCCCCAGTTTTCCGACTCTCATCCGGATAATGCCCTGGCCTGCGCTCTTTCAATCAGGAACAGGATCCAGGACCTTTCGGAAAGCAGGAAGAAGGGAGGACTGCCTTCCGTCCAGTTTGGCCTGGGACTTCACATCGGTGAAGGAGTGGTTGGACACATAGGATCAAAGACACGCATGGAGTATACTGTGGTGGGAGGAGCGGTCAATATTGCTTACAGAATTCAGGAGGAAGCCGGACCAGGAGAGATTCTTGTCTCCGACTCTCTCTGGCAAAGACTTTCCGGAAACTATGACAGCTTCCGCCAAACCTCCCGTCAGGTAACACCGAAAGGTCTTGATGAACCGGTTCTTGTGCATGTCCTGTAAGCTAAGAGAAAGAAAATCCCCTTGTTGAAATATATCCAATCCCAAATGACATTTTTCTTTGTCCGACCAAAGATCGGGCCTGTTTTCAGCTTTTCCCTCCTTTTTTTGCTTGTCTTGTCAGGATGCGTCTCCGCCCCGCTTCCCGAAAATCCCCCTCCCCCTCCTTTGCCTCCCCGGACAATCCTGATCGACACTCCGGCCTCCAAAGCGGTCAAAGCCCTTCTTCTCGGGCAGGAAAAGAAGGCCCTGCTTCTTGCCAGAACCATCCGGAACAAGCAGGAGCGGGAATCCCTCCTAAACCTGATCAGACAGTGGAGTCTCGATCGCCAAAGCGATGCAATCCGGTCAGATTTTTCTGATGGTCATAGAGCCGAAGCGCTGAGCCTCCTGCTTGCCCTTAGGGAGAAGAGTCCTGGGATGTATACAAATCTACTTCTCGAAATTCCTCCCGGGACCCTGTCCTGGGTTCTTCACCATGAGATCCATACCGGTCAGGAGCAGCTTGCGGTCCGTACGATGAAGCTTTTGCAGCCTTTCAAGCGGACCTCTTTTCTTCCGACGATATCGTTAGCTTATAGTCACTGGGGATTCAGGCGGTTCTGGCAACATCGATACCATGCCTCCCTCAATCTTGCCAATCAGGCCCTTAACGCCGATCCGGCAAACAAGAATGCGATATCTCTGAAAAAGCGGGTACTGGCCATTCGGGATACACTGGTCTCTCGCGGATTGGTGGCTTACCGGCACCAGCATCTACCCAAGGCCATCCGGTTATGGGAGATGGCCCTGTCGATAGACCCTTCCAATGAAGACACTAAAAATTATATTCTCAAGGCTGAAGAACTTCTGAAAAAGGTCAGGCATCTTGAAGGCCAGGTCGAACAACCTACCATACAGACTCAGGGAGGAAAAAAATAGGATGGAACCTCTCCTCTTTGCTGATTGGTACACTGATCCGTTCTGTTCCTGGAGCTATGCAGCCGAAGGCCCCATCGGAATATTTCGCCGGCATTTCGGGGAACGTCTCTCATTCCGACATCGTCTCCTTCCCCTTTACCAGAACATCGATGAGTTTCTTAGACATCACGGAATGGCCAAACAACAGGAGTTTGCCCCCAGAATCGGGAAGGTGTCCCGGGCGACCGGAGTCACCATGAGTCCCAGGGTTTGGGAGACCGGTCAGGCCCCGCAATCTAGCGAGGAATGCTGCCTCTTTGCGGAAGCGGCGCTTCTTGCGGACCCCGTAAAAGGGGGAACCTTCCTCGCGCGTCTACGGGAGCTTGCCTTTCTCGAAGGACGTAATATCGGAAATCCGGAGGTTCTCCTCGAAACGGCAAGCGTGCTTGGCATCGATAGCGGGAAACTCGAAGAGTTTCTTCGCTCCGGAGCTGCAAAGGCAGCACTTTCAGTGGATCAGGAAAAGGCAAGGTCAGAAGGGGTGACGGTCCGTCCGACCCTGATCATGACGAACACCGAAGGGGACAGGGTTTTCATTGGTGGCCTCAGGAATCCGGATCTTTTCATTCTTGCCGGGGAATCCCTGATCCGGGAGGCCTCATGACTCCTCCTGTCGTCGGAATCATCATGGGAAGCCAGAGTGACTGGGATACGATGAGACATGCTTCTGAAATTCTTGAAGAGTTTTCCGTTCCCCATGAGTGTCGGGTTGTTTCGGCCCACAGGACTCCCCTCGAAATGGTGGAATATGCCCAGAACGCCCTGAGCCGAGGAATAAAAGTCATCATCGCCGGAGCGGGCGGAGCGGCCCATCTTCCTGGTATGGTAGCCTCCCTGACCCCCCTTCCCGTCCTTGGAGTCCCGGTTCCCTCCCTTCATCTGGGGGGGATCGATTCCCTTTACTCGATCGTCCAGATGCCGAAGGGAATCCCTGTGGCCACCTTTGCGATTGGCAAGGCCGGGGCGGCAAACGCCGGTCTTTTTTCCGTTTCCCTTCTGGCTGTTTCCGATGCTAGGCTGCTTGAGAGAATCCAGAAATATCGGGAAGGTCTTGTGGAAAAAGTCCACGGAATGACCCTTCCGCCGGCCTGAGGGTCCTTTCGCTGTGTTGCTGCCGGGAAGCATGCTAGGTGTCCTCGGAGGAGGACAGCTTGGGCTGATGTTTGCATTGGCGGCCCGGCGAATGGGTTACCAGACGACCGTCGTCGATCCGGATCCCCGCGCCCCCGCCTTCGGGATCGCCGACCGCAAATTTGTCGGGTCCTATAGGGATCCGGAGATTCTTTCAGAACTGTCCTCAACCTGTCATGCGGTGACGACCGAATTTGAAAATGTTCCCGCCACCTCCCTCGCCTTTCTCGAGAAATCTCTGACAGTCCGTCCTTCCTCCCGATCAGTCGAGACATGTCAGGATCGGATTCTGGAAAAAACATTTCTCAGGGAGCAGGGGTTCGAGACAGCTCCGTTTCTTGTGATTCGAGACGGGAAGATTCCCTCCTCCGATTCAATGCGTCCCTTGCTTCCCGGGATTCTCAAGGCCAGCCGGGAAGGCTACGATGGAAAGGGCCAATGGGTGGTCTCCTCTCCGGAGGAGCTATCCCGTTTGGTCGGAGAGAGGAACACTCCCTTCGTCCTGGAAAAAAAACTCGACCTCAAAGCTGAATTCTCTGTCGTCCTGGCCCGTGGACATGATGGTCAGACCGCCATCTATCCTGTGGCCGAAAACATCCATGAATCGGGGATCCTCCATATCTCGGCTGTCCCCGCAGGGATTTCGACGGACCTAGGTGAAAAGATCAGGGCTGTTGCGGAAAACATTGCCAAAAAGCTTGAGTATACAGGGGTCCTTTCCGTGGAATTTTTTCTGGCCGATGATGGCCGTCTTTATGTGAATGAACTGGCTCCCCGGCCCCACAACAGCGGCCACTATACCCTTGACGGTTGCATCGCGAGCCAGTTCGATCAACATGTCCGGGCTCTGACCGGTCTTCCCCTGGCCTCAACCCTTCTCCTCTCCCCCTGTGCAATGGGGAATCTTCTGGGAGACCTCTGGCGAGAAAATTCTCCTCCCCCCCTTCAGGTCATCCTGTCCCACCCTTCGGCCAAACTTTATCTTTACGGGAAAGCAAATCCCCGACCAGGGCGTAAAATGGGCCATTTTACCGTTCTCGGAAATACTGTCCAGGAGGCAACCCATATCGCCCGTTCAATGCTGGCGACTCTTTCCGGGGCCGTTTCAGAGCAATGATCCGTGGAGGAAACGGTTGAAAAAAATATGCATCTGCAGTAAAATTATTTAGTTTTGATGGGTTTCATCCATCGGATTTTAAAGGGGATTTTGTACTTTGGCCTCCCGAAATATCGGGTCCGACTCCGACCCCAATAGGTAAGGTTTTGACGATGGATATGTTTTTCATGGAGGGGCCCGATCCGGTTTTGACCGGATCAGACCTGATCCGGGATCCCTCCCTTTCATCCTATGAAAAGGCGGGTGGCTACCGTGGTTTGAGACGCGTCCTCTCCGGACTTTCCCCCTCCGATGTGATCGAGGAGGTCAAGAGCTCCGGTCTCAGGGGACGTGGAGGTTCAGGTTTCCCGACTGCCCTTAAATGGGAAAAGGTTGCCACCCACCGCGTTCCAGTCCGCTATGTGGTCGCCAACGGAAGCGAAGGCGAGCCCGGAAGCCACAAGGATCACTTTCTAATTTCCCGCTCCCCCCACCAGATCCTTGAGGGGATGATCATCGCCTCGTACGCCGTCGGAGCCTCCCAAGCCTATCTCTTCGTAAAGGAAAGCTTTCCGGAAGGTATCAGCCTTCTTCAGAACGCCAGGCGGGAGGCTATCTCCGCTGGACTTCTCGGAGATAACATCCTGGGGACAGCCTTTTCTCTTGATATCGTGATTTTTGTCGGACCGGCGGCCTACATTGCCGGCGAGGAAACGGCTCTTCTCGAGGCCCTGGAGGGAAGGCCCCCCCGGCCTCGGCCCAAACCCCCCTTTTATCCGACCGAAATGGGACTTTTCCGAAAGCCCACGGTCGTCAACAATGTCGAGACCTATGCCCATGTCGCCAGGATTCTGGCCGACGGTCCTACCCGCTTTCGGGAGAGAGGAACCCAGAAGAGCCCGGGAACCATGATTTTCTCAGTTTCAGGATCGGTGGTACGGCCTGTTCTGGTGGAGCTTCCGCTAGGGTTTCCTCTCCGGCGATTGCTTGAAGACTATGCCGGAGGTCCCCTTCCGGGGGAAAGCTTCCAGTGTTTTTTTACGGGAGGTCCCTCATTCGGCATTCTGCCGGCAAAGGAAATCGATACTCCTTTGGAGTATGATGCTCTCCGTGCCAAGGGAACGGGCCTTGGATCGGCAGGGATCATCGTGCTGGGTTCGGGGGACTGTCCCGTAGCCACCTCCCGGGAATTTGCCCGTTTTTATGAAAATGGGTCGTGTGGCCAGTGCCCTCCCTGTCGTCTGGGAACGGAATCTCTGCATGGGCTTCTCGAAGAGGTCGAGGCAGGGGGGGGCTCTCTGCAGACCCTCGACAGGATTCGAAGGGTGGCCGAGATGATCAAGGGCCGGGGAAACTGTGGGCTGATCACCGCTTCTGCCTATATGGTCCAATCCCTTCTCCAGCACTTTCCTGCCCTTCTCGAGGCACACCTTGGAAAGGGAGACCGTTCTTTCGGCGAGCGGATCCCTTGCTGGCATTACGACCACTTTGTCGGTTAGGCCCTTGCAAACATTATTTCAGAGACTGACATGAGGCCTTATGAAAAAAAAGATACCGGTCGACCATCACCTTCTTTTTTGCACGGGAAACAAGTGCATGGGAAAAGGAAGCGAAGACCTGAAAATTCTTGCCCAGAACATTCGTGACCAGTCACCGGATCTCTCGACGCTTCTTGTCACGAAGATGGGCTGTCTCAAACAGTGCGAGTCCGGTCCAATGGTCGCCCTCTATCCGGAAGGCTGCTGGTTTTCGGATATGAATACCAGCCGGACGGTGAAACTGCTGGATCAGATTCGGGAAGGACAAACCCCGCTTCCCGAAAATCTTTTCTTTGTTCTGGAAAACGCTGACTAATCCATCTGAAAGGAACTCCATGGCGTACCGAATTCGCAAAAAACCCGTTCAGGACAGCACTCCGGAACCTCCTCCATCTGCTTCCCCTTCCCGGTCCCTTTCCTCCTTTTCGGTGGCGGGACCGTCCAAAAATATCTGGGGATTCGCCGGGGCGATCCTGCTCGTGCTCTTGATCGGGACCGGGGTGGTCTACCATATTCATTCTGACAAGGTCAAAACGGAAGCCGCAGCGGCGGCAGTCGAAACCAAGGCAGAACAGCTTTATTCCCGCGGCCAGCAAACCAATGGGCCCGAACTTGGAAAGGCCAAGAAACTCTTCGAAGAGGTCATGGAAAAATACAAGGATACGAAATCGGCGAGAATTGCCCCACTTTTTCTTGCCTCGATCGAAAACATCCAGACGCCCGGAAGCTCCGCCAAAGCCCTGGCCTGGCTTCACCAGGGCCTGGACATGAATGCCGGCAACATGAAGCTCCTGCCTTTCTACTACGAAAGCATGGGAGTCACGCTCATGTCCGCACACCAGTATGACCAGGCCTTGGCGATGTTCCAGAAGGTCATCGACTTCCCGGAGAAGATCCTGGCCGACGCGGCCCTTTTCAATATCGGAAAGATTTATGAAACATTGAATCAGCCGGCCCTGGCCATCGTCAACTACAAAAAGCTGGTCAAAGAGTTTCCAAGTTCTCCCTGGGCAGCGGAATCTGAGCCCTATCTCATGAAAAACGGCATTACCCCCCCGGCGACCACCTCTGCGGCACCTGTCGTTCCCAAATAGAAAGGTCAGGGCCGGAAAAATAAATTGAGACCCCGGGAGCCGCCGCTCTCCGGAATTTTTCCCTCATTCTGGAATGGATAAAATGGTCGAAGCGATCTGGACAGTCAGAAAAGATAACGGATTTACGGAAGTGCATCTCATAGATCAACGCCTCCTTCCGTCACGGGAGGTTGTCGTGACCTGTCAGACCCACAGGGAGATGGCGGAAGCCATAAAGGAGATGGTTGTTCGAGGGGCTCCCGCCATCGGAATTTCAGCGGCCTTCGGGATGGCCCTGGGAGCCCAGGAACTTGAAAAGGTGACCGACCCCGAGGAATTCCGGAAAAAGATGGAGGCGACCGAGCGGATCATCGCCGCGACCCGTCCCACTGCGGTCAACCTTTTCTGGGCCCTGTCCCGGATGAAGCCCCTTTGGACGGAAATCGCCCCTCTGTCCCCGGGGGAACGGACGGCCACTCTTTTTCTTGAAGCCCAGGCTATCAAGGATGACGATATCCAACGGAACCGGAAAATCGGGGCCTTTGGACAGGCCCTTCTCCCGGATTCAGCGACTGTTCTCACCCACTGCAATGCCGGGGCCCTTGCCACCGGAGGATATGGAACGGCGCTCGGAGTGATCCGGGGAGCGGTCGAGGCCGGTAAGTCCGTCAGGGTCTTTGCCGATGAGACACGCCCCTATCTTCAGGGAGCCCGCCTCACCGCCTATGAACTGGCCGCCGACAACATTCCTGTGACCCTGATCACCGATTCGATGGCGGCCATGGTCATGGCCCAGGGAAAGGTGAACGCCGTTATCGTGGGGGCCGACCGCATTGCAGCCAACGGTGACACAGCGAACAAGATCGGGACATACGGCCTCGCCGTCCTGGCTCGGGAACACAGGATTCCGTTTTATGTGGCCGCCCCGTTTTCCACAATCGACCCTGGGACTCCCACTGGAAGCCTGATCCCGATCGAAGAACGCTCCTCCCGGGAGGTCACCCACTCGGGTGAGACACGCATGGCTCCGGAAGGAATCTCTGTATTCAATCCGGCCTTCGATGTCACTCCGGCCCGCTATATCACGGCGATCATCACCGAAAAAGGGGTTTTCTCCCCGGATGATCTCTCCCGTCATCTCGGACAGGCCAGGGAACAATAACACCTAAAGAAAGATCGGACCATTGACCCAGAAAATCCCGTCAACTCCCTCCGGACCTCTTGAACAAAGCGAACATGAACGGGTCCGCCGTCAGAAAAGGGACCAGCTTCTCCTTCGGGGGATTGACCCTTATGGGGGGCCCTTCCCCGGTCGCGAGACGGTGGCCTCTCTTTGGAAAAGGACGGAAGGGCTGACGCCAGAAAGTCTCCCCGAGCCGGCCCCCACCGCACGGATTGCCGGCCGCATTGTCCTCTTCCGGAAATTCGGGAAGGCCTTCTTCGCCACCCTCCAGGACGAAGGAGACCGATTCCAGATTTATGTCCGGGCCGATCTTTTGGGGGAGGACTATGCCAACCTCGCCGATTCCCTGGATCTTGGGGACATTGTTGGCGTCGAGGGTGTCTTTTTCTTCACCAAGACCGGGGAGCCGACCATTTCTGTCACCTCCCTGACCCTCCTGGCAAAATCCGTCCGACCCCTTCCTGACAAGTGGCACGGGCTCTCAGACCAGGAGGCCCGTTATCGCCAGCGGTATGTGGATCTGATCGTCTCGCCCGAGACACATCGGATCTTCGTCACACGTTCGACGATCGTCCGGTTTATCAGGAACTTTATGGACGGACGAGGGTTCATAGAAGTCGAAACGCCCATGATGCAGCCCACTCCGGGAGGCGCCCTGGCCCGTCCCTTCTCGACACACCACAATGCTCTGGATATCGAACTCTACCTTCGCATCGCCCCCGAACTTTATCTGAAACGCCTGATAGTGGGCGGGATGACCCGGGTCTATGAAATCAACCGGAACTTCCGAAACGAGGGAGTCAGCACCCGCCACAACCCCGAGTTCACGATGATGGAGTTCTATGCCGCCTATTCCTCCTATGAGGAACTCATGTCTCTGACCGAAACCCTTCTCTCTTCTCTGGCCCGGGAGGTCATCGGATCGCTCGAGATCCCCTTCGGAGAGCACCGGATCTCCCTTGCTCCCCCATTCCGCCGGATCTCCTATCTAGACGCCATTGGAGAGGCCTTTGACCTGTCTCCTGAGAACTTCTTCAATGACGAACGCCTTAAGTCGGCCATCCGGTCCCACGGTCTTCCCGTTCCGGAACCCCGTCCGGGAAAACCCTACATCGCCGATCTTCTGAACACCCTCTTCGAGGAAGCCATCGAGCCGACACTCATCCAGCCAACCTTTGTGACCGGATATCCCAAGGCGATCTCCCCGCTGGCGAGGTCCTCGCAGGCCGATCCCGAGGTTACCGACCGGTTCGAGCTCTTTGTGGGAGGGATCGAGCTTGCCAACGGTTTCAATGAGTTGAACGATCCCGACGAACAGCTCCGGCGTTTTCTCTCCCAGCAGGAATCTCGACTCTCGGGGGATCTTGAAGCTCCTCCGCCCGACTATGACTATGTCAGGGCCCTGGAAGTTGGCCTTCCCCCCACCGCGGGAGAGGGAATCGGAATTGATCGTCTTGTCATGCTGCTCACCAACCGGACCTCGATCCGGGATGTCCTGCTCTTTCCGCTCCTTCGGCCGGAAGCATGATCCGTCCTTTCGAGTTCCGCGTCGCCCTCCGATATCTCCGTTCCTCCCGCCATCAGGGGTTCCGGCTTTCCCTCAATACGGTCATCTCTGTGGCGGGAGTGACGGTGGGTGTTGCGGCCCTGATGGCGACCCTGGGGGTCATGACCGGCTTCCAGCACAAGCTTCGCTCGAAAATCCTTGGTGTCAATTCCCATATTGTCCTGACCAACGGCGGATCCGGACCCATTTCCGACCCCGACCAAATTGAAAAGAAAATAGCGACTGAGCCGGGAATTTACGCGACAGCGCCATTCATCGTGGGACAGGCCATGGTTTCCGCCAACAAGATTGTGGCGGGGACGGTGCTCAGGGGCGTGGACCCGGTCCGGGAGAGGCAGGTAACCCGGATCTCTCGCTACATGGTGGAAGGGCACCTTTCCTCCCTGACCGGGTCTCTGGAAAAGGGAGCGATGCCAGGAATCATTCTGGGGGCGGATCTGGCAGACAGGCTCAACGTGGATCTGGGGGATTCCGTGGACCTGATCAGCCCGACAGGAACCCCCTCCGCCTTCGGAATGATCCCGAAGATACGACATTTTCGTGTCGTTGGCGTCTTCAAGTCCGGCCTCTACGAATACGACAACACCCTGGCTCTCCTTGAAATCGGTCAGGCGGCACGGTTTCTGGGGCTTCCTCCGGGAAGCGCAACTGGAATAGAAATCCGGGTCCATGACATCTTCATGGCCACAACGATGGCCCACCGTATCGGCGAACGGCTTGGCTTCCCCTTCTGGGCCCGTTCATGGCTCGAAATGAACAAGAATCTCTTTTCCGCCCTCATGCTCGAAAAGATGGTCATGTTCATCATTCTGGTCCTGATCGTCCTTGTCGCCTCCTTCAATATTGTCAGCACCCTCTCGATGATCGTCATCGACAAGGCCAAAGAGATCGCGATCCTTAAGACCATGGGCGCCACTCACCGGCAGATCATGCACATCTTCATTCTCGACGGGCTTTTGATCGGAACGGCAGGGACAATGCTGGGAATTCCCTTGGGATACCTGATCACCACCTTGCTTGAGCATTACTACACCCTTCCGAACGATGTCTATTTTGTGAGCCATATCCCTGTCATCATCCGGGCCAGGGATGTCCTTTCGGTGGCCCTTTCTGCCATAGGCATCAGCTTTCTGGCCACGATCTATCCCTCACGGCAAGCCGCCCGCCTGGAGCCTGTCGATGCTCTGAGGTACGAATGATGGGGGGAATCACCGTTGAGGTCAAAAATCTTTCTCGTTCCTACCGCCGAGCCGACAGGACCATCGAGGTCCTGAGAAATCTCACCACGACCCTTTCCGCGGGGAGTTTTACTGTTCTGACAGGACCTTCCGGAGCGGGAAAGTCGACCCTCCTCCACCTTCTGGGAACACTTGACCGTCCGACAGAGGGGACCATCCTCTATGACGGACTTTCAGTTCTCGACTCCTCCGACCGGGACCTGGCGGCCTTTCGCAACGCCCGAATCGGCTTTATCTTCCAGTTTCACCATTTGCTTCCCGAATTTTCCGCCTTGGAAAACGTCCTGATGCCGACCTGGATCGCCGGAGGCAAGAAGGAAGCGGTGGAACGTGCGAGACAGCTCCTGACGGAAGTCGGACTTGAACAAAGGCTCGGCCACAAACCTTCGGAGCTTTCAGGGGGAGAACAGCAACGGGTGGCGGTAGCTCGGGCCCTGATCATGGAGCCGGCGCTCCTTCTGGCTGACGAGCCGACAGGAAATCTCGATTCCCATACCAGCCTTGAGGTCTTTTCACTTCTTCGGATGCTTTCAGGAAAACTGTCCATGACCTGCTTGGTAGCGACCCACAACGAAGTCCTGGCAAGAATGGCGGAGCGCCATCTTGCCATGGACGACGGACAGATCGTTTCAGATTCCGGGGGCTGACCGGATCTACGTCGTGGACGAAGCCGGCGCAGGAGCCGCTGGCGCCGCAGCAGGAGCTGCAGGGGAAGGGGCGGAGGAGGCGGAATCACCGGAAGAGGCAGCGGGAGCGGAGGAGGATTGTTCAGACTTCCCTTCCCCTTTACCGGATCCGCTATCTCCGTTCTTTTTGACATAGTCGGTAATATAGAATCCTGATCCCTTGAACTGGAGGGCAGGTTTTCCCATCAGCCTGACCAGCGGACCGCCGCATGTCTCACAGACCTGAAGAGGCGGGTCGGAAAACTTCTGGATTCTCTCAACGACGGTGTGGCATTTCTGGCAGGAATACTCATAAAGCGGCATAGGTCACTCCTTCAAGATTGTCCCGTTCTGTGTAAAGCATTGGCCCACTCTTGAGATAATTATAGCTTACGGGCCAAAGGCCGGACAATCTCCCCCTCTCGGGAGCGGGGGCTATTCAAGAAGTGAAACCGCATCTCCGATTCGCCGGATCCCTTCCTGGAGCGAAGCGAGGGAGGCTGCGTAGGACATCCGCATATGGACGGGGCTCCCGAAGGGCGTTCCCGGAACCATGGCAACCCGGGCCACATCCAGGAAAAATTCGGCAAGTTCATAGGCGGTCTGGACAGGGACTCCCTTGTAGGAGCGGCCCAGAAGGCCCGAGATGTTCGGAAAGACATAGAATGCCCCTTCCGGGGCCATGCAACGGATCCCGGAGATCCGGTTGAAGGCCGCCACAACCCAGTCCCGCCGATTCCGGTATTCGGAAAGCATGGGATCAAAATACTTCTCTCCCGACCGGATGGCAAAGGTCGCCGCTTTCTGCGCGATCGAATTCGGGTTCGAGGAGGTCTGGCTCTGGACGGCATCCATAGCTTCCATGATTTCCCGGGGCCCTGCGGTGTACCCGATCCTCCATCCTGTCATGGCATAGGTTTTGGAGACGCCATTGACGATCAAGGTCCGGTCCCGGATGCTTTTGTCTATTGTGGCAATGGAGGGGACGGGGTCGCCGGTGTAGTTGATCTTTTCGTAAATTTCATCGGAGATGATGAGAAGGTCGTTCTGGAGAACAAGTTCGGCGATCCGTTCCAGCCGTTTCCTGTCGATGATCGCTCCCGTGGGATTATTTGGTGAATTCAGCACGAGAAGTTTTGTACGGGGGGTGAGCACTTCCCGCAGGGCGTCGGGGTCCAGCCGGAAGCCGTCTTCCTCGCGGCAGGGAACAAAGACCGGATCCCCCTGGTTCAAAAGTATCTGGTCCGGGTAGGATACCCAGGCAGGTGTCGGGAGAAGAACCTGGTCGCCAGGATTGACCAGAACCTGGAAGATTTCGAAGAGGGAATGTTTGGCCCCGTTGGAGACAACGATGGAGCGAGGGTGAAAGTCCAATCCCTGGTCTCGCAGGAATTTTTCCCGAATGGCTTCCTTGAGTTCCGGAATCCCGCCGACCGCTGTGTATTTCGTGAACCCTTCATCGAGGGCTTTCACGGCCGCCTTTTTGATGGGCTCGGGGGTATCAAAGTCAGGCTCTCCCCCGGAAAAATCGAGGACATCGATCCCCTGCTGCTTCAGGTCCCTGGCCCGGGCCGCAAGGAGAAGGGTCGGGGAAGGTTTGAGAAGAGAGAGCCGCGAGGCAAGCAGGTCGTGGACCGGTCGGTTCATGCGTTAATGTCTCCGGGAATATTTGTTTTTCAGGGCCTGTTCGACGGGAGCGGGAACAAAAAGTGAGAGGTTCCCTCCCAGCTCGGCAATCTCCCGAATCACGGTTGAGGTGATGAACATGTAGTTTTCCGAGGGCATCAGGAAGACCGTCTCGATTTCACGATCGAGGTTCTGGTTGATCAGGGCCATGCGAAGTTCGTAGTCGAAGTCGGAGACGGCCCGGACCCCTCTCAGGATGCAGACAGCCTTTTCTTCACGGACAAAATGGACGAGGAGATGATCGAACCCCTTCACTGTCACCTGGGGAGCCGGATAGGGGATGGAGGACCTCAGGAGTTCGATTCGTTCTTCAAGGGAAAAAAGGGGGGATTTTCTGGGGCTGTCTGCAACCCCGACGATGATTTCGTCAAATATGGCTAAGCCCCGGTGAAGCATATCGAGATGGCCGTTTGTCACCGGATCGAATGTTCCTGGGTAGACCGCCCTGCGTATCATCGGGCCGATGGAGCGAGGAGGCTCACGCCGCTTTCCCCATAAATGTGATGAGACAAGATCTGGCAACCCCAGTCAGGGAGCGATCCCCATGGAAGCGGATCCTTGTGATGATACTCGAGAACTAAAAGAAAATCGGCCCCCAATATACCATTTTTGCAAAGTGCGTTCAAGAGTCCGGACCAGTTGGCGTAATGGTAGGGAGGGTCAAGAAAGAGGATCGACGGCGGGGAAAGGGCGGGATGGGGGCTCTCAAGAAATGTGATCGCATCGGAGACCCCGAATGAGAAATGAGAGCCATGGAGGGGGATTTCCCGGTCGACCCATCTTTCGAGACTTTCAATAAGCTCGCGATCCCTGTCGAGGAAGAGTACCTGGGAGGCGCCCCTGGAGTAGGCCTCGAGGCCCATGGCCCCCGAACCTGCGAACAGGTCCCAGAAGACAGAGCCGGGAAGATCCTTCTGGAGAATGTTAAGGATGGCAGAGCGGACCTTGGCGCTTGTCGGACGGACCCGTTTCGGGTCAGGAAGTGGCAGGGATTTTCCCTTGAGGACTCCCGACTGGATTCTGATCATGAACGTCCTAAAAAAAAAGAGGGACCGGAGTCCCTCCCTTCATACAGGAAATGGCAAAGATCTTCTTAAAGACCAAGAGCCTTCTTGGTGGCCTTGTCGAGCTTCCCTGTGGCCTTGAGCTTGTTGGCTTTCTGGAAGTTCATGAGAGCCTTCTTGGAAAGGGGACCCCAATAGCCGTCGGCCTTGATTTTTGCTCCCTTGGCAACCAGTGCGGTCTGAACCTTCTTCCAGAAGGCAGAGGGAGCATGTTTCTTGCCGGCCTTGACGGCTTTCTTGTGAGCTGCCTTTTTGTGGGCCGCTTTGTTTGCGGGGGCCTTGGTTGAGGTCTGGGGGGCCGCATCACCTGCAAAGGCGCCCTGGATGGGAAGAAGGATAATTGCTGCAGACAGGACAACTCCTGAAATTGCCGACCCAACCATGCCAAGAACTGTCATTTTTTCTGATTTCATCGGTGGAACCACCTCCTTTTATGCCGAATGGCCAACTTTAGCACTGGAAAATTCGGCGTTTTGCCAGCGAGCCAATCCCCTGTCACACAGGCAGGGGTCTCGTAAACCCGGACCCGGTACTCCTTTCCGTCCTCACCTGAAAATCCTTCAGGAAAAAATTTTCAGGAGAGTGCGGAAAGGACTGAAGGATTGAAAACCCAGACAATCCTCCGATAGCCCGGAATTTTTCGAATATTATCAATGATTGGTCCAAGTGTCAAGGAACCTGCCAAATGTCTCGGTAAAATAAAGGACCGGCAGTTTCTCCCAAAAGCGTGATGATTGTCAAATCGACCCTGAAGGCGATTCCGCCCAATAGGGAGAAACCCTGATGTCGCCCTTAATGGAGGGCCCATTGTCATGCCCTTCTTTCCATGCAAAAATGGTATTTGTCAAAATCAATGGGACGGAGAGACGTTTTGAAAGATAGGGTCACCCCTTCGGGAATGATCGAAGGCCTTTTTCAAAAATTGCTCGGGATTCTGTCGGAGCAGGAGCCTCGGTTCTCCTCCGGAAAGGCGATTCTTGACCTTTTTTCAAAACTGCCATTCATTGACGCCGTCATGGTCCACCTCGAAGGATCTTTCTCCAGAAATTCCCGGACTTTTTTGTCAGGATCCTTTCCCGCTTCAACTCCTATGGAACGGAAGACCCTGTCTGTCTTTTTGGAAAACTTGGGGCCCCTTCCCGTCGTCGTAAAATCCCCGGAATTTCCCGAGGATCTCTCACCCCAGGTCTCTGAATTTTGCCGCTCCCACGGATTCGGGCATGCCCTGTTTATTCCCCTTTTCGCTCCCGGAAACACTGAGGGGAAGAAGGGGGAGGTGGCACTCTTTGTCCGGAGGGAAAATTCCCCTGATCCTTCTTTCGATTCCCTCGTCTTGAAAGCCTTCTCCCTTCTTTCATTTCCTTTGCCGACGCTTCCCTCGGACCTCGACAATCTCGTCAGGTTTTACAAGGCCCTCCATGAGATCAACCATCTGATCGCGCGCCATCCCGATCCGGAATTTCTTTATGCCGAAGTCTGCCGGATCGCCGTCACCTATGCAGGACTTCGCCTGGCCTGGGTCGCGACGGTTGACCGGAAGGAAGGGACATCCCACTTTCTCTCCGTTTATGGTCCGGCAAGAGCTTATGCGGACGATCTTTTTTTCACGATCGATGCGAATTCCCCCTTTGGACAGGGCCCGGCCGGGCGGGCAATCCGTGAAGGGCGGATCATCGTGACGAAAATCGATTCCGATCCCGATTACGAAGTCTGGAGGAAAAAGGCCCACCGGTTCGGACTTCATGCGAGCGCCAGCTTTCCCTTCCGGAGAAACGGCCGGATCGAGGGGCTGATGGGAGTCTATTCGGAGGATCCCCTTTATTTCGCCCCTCCTCTGGTGGCCCTTTTGAACCGACTTTCCGAGGATATGGAGTTCGCCCTGGAATCCTTCGACCGTTCCGCCCGGATCGAAAGGCTCCAGACCCATCTCCGCTCCCTCCTCGAAATTACGGAAGAGATTGCAAAAAGGCCGGACGAGAGAACCCTTCTGGAACATGTCACCGCCCTGGCCGTCGAAAAGATCGGGGTCGCCAATGCCATCATCGTTCTCCGGGAGGAGAACGGCAGACTCATTCTGGCCGCTCAGGAGGGGCCTCCTCTCGGTTTTCCCGAAAGGATACGATCAGGAGACCGTGGGCCTTCCGATCATTCCCCGGAATCCTTTGGAATCATCAGCCGGGTTCTTTCGACGGGACGGACGGTTGTGGCTGACAGCTTTGCCTGGTCCCCCGCCTTTACCCCCTGGCGATCCCATCTGTGGGAACAGGGAATCGAATCGGGCGCCGGATTCCCTCTTGTGGTTGACGGACATGTTATCGGGCTTCTCCTGGTCGTATCCAGGGAGGGGGAATTTTTCACAGAGGAGATCGTCGAACTTCTGGAAAACATGGTCGAAAACATTTCCTTCGCCATTTCGGACATCCGGAGAAAGAAACGGCTCGAGTTCCTGGGTCTTCACGACGACCTGACCGGACTTCCCAACCGGACGTCATTTCTCGAGATCCTCGAGTCGGCCCTTTCACGGAAGACTCCCTCTTTCGTGGCAATCCTGGACATCGACAACTTCAAGGAGATCAACGACTCCATGGGTCATGCCGCCGGAGACCGTGTTCTCGTGGAGGCCTCCTCCAGGATTTCAGGCCTTCTGCGTCCTGGAGAGATCCTGGCCCGCCTTGGGGGGGACGAGTTCGCGTTGCTCCTGTCCGGCCGCCAGAACCCCGCCGAGGTCGAATCATTCTGGCAGGAACTCTCCCGGGTTCTTGACCGCCCGGTTCTCATCGATGCTTTCGAGACCGGAATCCTTTCCCTGACGACAAGCATGGGAGTGGCCTCCGCCCTTTCCGGATCCGCCTCGTCGGGGGATCTCCTGAAGGAGGCGGACCAGGCCCTTTATTTTTCGAAAGAAAGCGGAAGAAACACCTGGACCCTCTATACTTCTTCCCTGAACGAAAGGGCCGAGAGAACATTCGGGATCAGAAGGGCCTTCAGGACCGGTCTCGAAAAGGGGGAGATGTGCCTTTATCTCCAGCCCCAGGTCGATCTTCGAACAGGAGAGGTCCGGGGAGCCGAAACTCTGGTGCGCTGGAAGGATCCCCGGACGGGAGAGATGCGTCTGCCGGGAACCTTTCTGCCTGTTGTCGAAAGCGATCTGTCCCAGGTGACCCTCCTGGGAGAATGGGTTCTTGAAGAGGCCTACCACCTTCTCTCGATGCCCGGGATGGAGAAGGAACACTTTTCCGTCAATATCGGAGCCCTTCACTTTCTCCACAAGAATTTTCTCTCCCATGTGGATGCATTCCATCTCTCCCGACCGGAGATCGGATCCAGGCTGACGATCGAGATTACCGAGGCGGTGGCCCTCTCCCATCTCGATCTCTCCTCCCGAACGATAAAGGCCCTCTCCGAACGTGGAATCTCCGTGGCTCTCGATGATTTCGGAACCGGGTTCGGATCTCTTTCCTATTTGAACAGTCTTCCGTTGGGGGAGATCAAGATCGACCAGACCTTCATCCGGAACATGAATTTCCGAACGGGGGATTTTGCCATCGTAAGCGGAACCCTACTGACGGCGAGCCTCCGGGAGATCCGGGTCGTGGCCGAAGGGCTGGAAGACATGGAAACCGGCCTTGCACTTCTCAGGATCGGCTGCCATTGTGCCCAGGGCTTCGGGATTGCCCACCCCATGCCGATCCGGGAGTTTGCTTCCTGGAAATCCTCCTGGCAACCTCCCGATCTCTGGAAAAAAGGCCGCCCTTCCTACTTCCTCTATCGCGGAGTTGACCTTCTTCTTGCCCACGTCGAACTCCGGGGGCTCATGCAGAAGGCCTCCCTCCTTTCGGATAAGATTTCCCCGGCAGACCAATCTCACATAAAACTTGTCCTCTCCCTTCGTCGGCTGCGGGAATGGCTGGGCAACGGCCTCCGGCGATTTGGTGCCATTCAGGCCTACAGGCAGCTGGTCTCTCTTCTTGGAAAGATGGAAGAATCATTGGACTCTGGCACCTTGAGGCCATCCGATCCGGAAATCTCGGCGGTTCTGTCTGAAATGGACGCTCACTTCTCCGACCTTGTAGATGCAGTGGAAAAAGAAGGCCGTTAGATCCGGACATTGGTCTTGCCGGACTCTCGAGACGATCGGGAGGGCCTCTTTTCTCTTTTCCCTTTCAGTCAACGTCACGAATAAGAGTCAGAAAGATATGCAAAATTTCAGGCAGAGCGAAGGCTCTTGTAGAGGATGAAGATAATGAGGGCCATGAAGGCGGGGACAAGGAGGAAGACGATCAGATCCATGTTCAGCCTGGTCCTGGTGACTTCACGGTCGATTGCGGCCTTTGGTGCCTCGAGAACGGAGATCCAGGGGAACGGGGCGAGTCCCGTGATCTGACCCAGAAGCGTTGAGCCGACT
>JAKAWK010000128.1 GCA_021827365.1 Nitrospirota bacterium | reverse complement strand
CGGCCTCATCCAAAAGCTCCGTCACCGTCCTCATGAGATTCTCCCTTCCGCCCTCATAAAAGGCCCCGGCCACCGCCGGAGGCCGAACGCTCTCCATCATCCTCTCCTTTTCTCCAGAAAATCCGGTCCGGAGGCATCCCGGATCCGGCTCGCATTCATCTCTGTTTAAAAGTAGCACAGGGGGGGAAAATATCCAGGGCAACCGGCAATTTGATCGGGACGGACGAGAGAGGGAAAGGGAATCCCGGAAGGGACCGGTGGTCAGAAGGAGAGGAGGATATCGGCCCCGGAGATCTCCTCCAGGAGGAAGGAGGTGAGTCCCCGGATCTCGTCGATCTCGCCGATCAGCTCCTCCGGGAGGATCCCGGCGATCGCCAGAGAGGAGGAGCAGGCCATAAAGCGGACATCCCCCATCGCCCGGGCCTTCCGGAAGAGGGCCGGGAGGTCGCAAAGGCCGGCCTCCTCAAGTCTTGCGGGTAAGCCTTGCTCCATGGCCAGAAGGGGAGAGAGGACAGGGCGAAGGATCCTCTCCCGTGTCACCATGACGACCGCCTCGTCCCGGAGAAGGACGCGGACCGACATCTCGGAGACGGCCCCCGCCATCACGGTCGAGAGGAGATTCACGAGGGAGGTGTGGTCTCCCCGGGTCGCGACGATGCACATCTTCATGGCGGGGAGGCTCCGGCCTTTTTGAGCGTCAGGATCACCCGGCCGTCATGCTCCTCGGAGGATGTCATCTCGTGGCGGAACTTTTTGGCCCAGGCGGCAATTTCGCGGGCCTGGAAGCGGTTGGCGACGACCGTCAGAAGCTCACCCGGCGCCAGGGAGGAGAGCGTGGTCCGGAGCACCCCCAGGCTCTGGCAGTCGATGGGATTGTAAAGGGCCGTCACATCAAGGAGGGGCCGGCCGGGGTCACCAGAGGATGACACCGTCATTCTCCGCGAAAATGTCCGCCGTTTCGGAGCGCCCGACCACCCGGACCCCTGTGACAAGCAGGGAAGGAGGGATTCCGCGTTCCTCAAGATCCTCCCTGACCACCCGGACCACGGCTCCATGTTCGAGCATGAAGGTGACGAGCCGGGCGGGAGTGGTCCCCGACGGGGCAATCTCCTGACCCAGGATCCGGGCGCTCGGGGCTTGGGCCGACACGGCATAGGTCACGGCCGAGTCCCGGAGGAGGAGGCTGATTTCAAGCGGGGTGTCGGCCACCCCGAGGGCTGTGGCAAAGAGATGGGGGTCAGAGGGCTCGAAGCTCAACATGATCGGTTTTTCGAAGATGACCAGAATCCTGTGGGCCATGGAACCCTCCTTTTAGCCAAGGGCTGGGTTAACGGTAGGCGGGGATTGCGATGACCTGGTCGGCCCCTCCCACGAATTTCCAGAGGTCCCCCAGGGTCCCGACGATCGCCCCTCCCATCTGATGTTTTTCAACCCCCCGCTCCTGGGCGCACAGGATGCAGGTCACCCAATCCATCTTGGCTCCGTGGAGGCCGGCCCGGAGGAGCTGGTCGATGAACCGGCCGACGGGGGCGTGGCTGTCCCCCAGGACGGGCCTCAGGGAGGGGGGCTCGTTGTGCTCGATCTGGTCCTGGTTGGTGAGCGTCACCGCCTCCTCGAAGGCCCAGACGTTGACTTCGATTCCGCGCTCGAGCAGTTTTTCGGCAAGTCGGAGGACCGTCGTCGGGGCCTCCCGCTGGTAGGAGCCGGTGGAGAGGACGATCGCCACCCGCCTGACCCTTTTCCGACCGGAGAGGATGGGTTCGTCGTTGTGCATGGGGGGCCTCCTTGTCCAATGTTCAGTACCAGAGAATATTGTCGAATCCGTCAGAGATTTTGTCCGCCAGACAATCGAGGTCGGAGAGGCAGACGCCGGAGGCAAGCTCGCGGATGCCCCGGGACCGGCAGGAGACATCATCGGCCAGGATGTGGGCCCCCCGATCCGAGAGGGCTTCGAAGGAGAGTCCGGCGGTCGCGCCCCGCCGGGCGGCGATCACGCCGTTTTCAACCAGAAAAAGGGTGACATCATGTCCCTGGCGGCACAGATCCTCCACCAACGGGGGAAGGAACCGGCCCCCGGCATATTCGGTCAGATCCCGGCTGTCCACGACCAGAAGGCGACCCATCGCTCCCTCCTTTATATTATATATTCTATAACTTAATAACCTTAATATAAGCCTACACCCTCCCCCGGGGGTCGTCAAATTCCCTTGTCATTTTTAAAAAATCATTTTCATACAGTTATTTGAGTCACAGTCCCCCTCCGGCTTTTCCGGGGCCGAAAAAAGGCTTGACAGGGATCATCGGGAGGTCTACGATACCAATCCATCCTCAAACCACTACATATTGTGGATTCTCTGCAGAAGAATACTAGATATGCAGGGGTTGGGGGATGTGCTTTGAAATCTTGCCCTTTTACCACTCATACGCTTTTTGCGCCATGACGAAGGAGATCCCCATGGAACCACGAATCGAGACGTCGCTCTCTTCCAACGCCCTCAAGGTCCTGGAAAAGCGCTACCTCGGAAAGGACGCCGAGGGAAAGGTCACCGAGACCCCCGAGACCATGTTCCGCCGGGTGGCGAATGCCATCGCCGGCGTCAACACCAACCCCTCGGAGCGCGAGTTCCTGGCGGAGGAGTACTATCGGTTCATCTCCTCCCTCGACTTTTTGCCGAACTCCCCGACCCTCATGAATGCGGGACGGCCCCTGGGTCAGCTTTCCGCCTGCTTCGTGCTTCCAGTGGGAGACTCGATGCCGGAGATCTTCGACACCGTCAAGGCCACCGCCCTGATCCACCAGACCGGCGGCGGGACGGGCTTCTCCTTTTCCCGTCTTCGCCAGAAGGGGGCGATTGTCCGCTCCACCGGCGGCCAGGCCTCCGGCCCCGTCTCCTTCATGACCGTCTTCAACGCCTCCACCGGCGCCGTCAGCCAGGGGGGAACGAGACGCGGAGCGAACATGGGGATTCTCCGGGTGGACCATCCGGACGTGCTCGATTTCGTGGACTCGAAGCTCGACCAGACCCAGATCACCAACTTCAACATCTCGGTGGCGATCACAGACGAGTTCATGGCGGCGGTGAAGGAAGACCGGGACTACAACCTGATCGCCCCCCACACCGGCGAGGCGGTCGCCTCCCTCTCCGCCCGGATGGTCTTCGACCGGATCGCGAACAATGCCTGGGCCAACGGCGAGCCGGGTCTCTTCTTCATTGACACCGCCAACCGGTACAACCCCACCCCCTCCCGCTGGAGCTACGAGGCCACCAATCCCTGCGGGGAGCAGGTCCTGGGCCCCTACGAATCCTGCAACCTGGGGTCGATCAACCTCGAGCGCCACACGATGGTCGACAGCCGGGGGGAGACCGTCATCGACTGGGAGAAGCTGGCCCGCTCCGTCTATCTGGGGGTCCGCTTCCTCGACAACGTGGTCGATGCCAACCGATTCCCCATCAAGGAGCTCTCGGAGATCAACCAGGGCGCCCGGAGGATCGGCCTCGGGATCATGGGATTTGCCCGCCTTCTGATGCTTCTCGGGATTGCCTACGACTCGGAGGAGGGGCTCGAAACGGCGGAGAAGGTCATGGCCTTCATCCGGGAGGAGGCGGAGAAGACCTCCCTCGACCTGGCCAAGGTCCACGGCTCTTATCCCTTCTTCGAGGGCATCGGCTCCCCCAAGCGCAACAGCCATCTCCTCACGATCGCCCCGACGGGTACGATCAGCATGATCGCCGACACCTCCTCCGGCTGCGAGCCCGAGTTTTCCATCATCTGGTACAAGAACGTCATGGACGGCACCCACCTTCCCTACACCCTCGAGATGTTCGAGCGGGTGGCCAGGAAGGAGGGCTTCTGGTCCGATGACCTTCCGGCCCGCATCGTCGAGAACCACGGCTCCTGCCGCGGACTCTCCGGGGTCCCGGAGAAATGGCAGAAGGTCTTCGCCACCGCCCACGACATCGCCCCGGAGTGGCACGTGCGCATGCAGGCCGCCTTCCAGAAGTCCATCGACGCCGCCGTCTCGAAGACCATCAACATGCCGGAGACGGCAACGGTCTCCGACGTGGAGAACGCCTACATGCTGGCCTATTCCCTGGGGTGCAAGGGGATCACCGTCTACCGCGACGGAAGCCGGCAGAACCAGGTCCTGAACCTGGGCAGCCAGAAAAAAGGAGCGGGAGTCTCCCCCGGATGGGGACAACGCCGCTCTCCCGGGGACGTCACCCGGGGGGTCCGGGTCAAGATTTCCGGAAAGTCCGGAAAATCCTACGTCCATCTTTACTTCGACGAGGAGAAGCGTCCCATCGAGATCTTTGTCACCCCCGCCGCCGACCACCGGGAGCGGGAGTCGGCCATCCTCTTCGGCCGGCTCGGATCGCTCGCCCTCCAGTTCGGGGCTCCCGTCGAGGAGGTGGTGGGGCAGTTCATCAAGAGCCACGAGGAAGCCGGCAAGCTCGGCTCCGACCCTTACGCCATCGCCAAGGCCATCGGAACGATCCTCTCCCGGGAAGGGCTGACGGGGGAGAACGGCATGGTGATCGAGGTGGCCTGTCCCTCCTGCGGGGGCCAGGTGGCCTTTCTCGAAGGCTGTCTCAAGTGCATGGGCTCGAAGAA
>JAKAWK010000024.1:2743-26163 GCA_021827365.1 Nitrospirota bacterium | reverse complement strand
CCCTCTTCGAGGAGTATTTCGAGCAGATCAAGTCCGACGTGGCCGACATCCGGAACACGGGCTCCAAGGGCGGGGCGGGAACCATCACCGGCGCGGCCTTTCTCCACCACTTTGTCGACGAGACCCCCTGGGTCCATCTCGACATTGCCGGCACGGCCTGGGTCGATTCAAACGAGCCCTACAAGCCCAAGGGCAATGTGGGAATGGGGGTTCGTCTCATGACCCACCTGGTGAAGGATCTGGGGGAGCATCCCCTGTCCGGATCCGGAAAGTCTCAGTCGAAGGGAGCGCGAAAGGCGCGCCGGGTCTAGCCCCCCGCGCCCGAGCCGTCCATGGCGAAGAAGAAAGAAGAGAAGGAGACGGGGGAGCCCGCCCGGAGTCGGGCGGTCGCCACCAACCGCAAGGCCCTTTTCCGCTACGAGATTCTCGAGAAGCTCGAGGCCGGGCTTGTCCTTCTGGGGACCGAGGTGAAGGCCCTCCGGGAAGGCCAGGTCAATCTGGCCGACGCCTTCGTCCGCTTCGAGGGGGAACAGGCTTACCTCTACCAGATGCACATCGGACCCTACCGGGGCGGAAACAGGGAAAACCACGAACCCTTCCGGGTGAGAAAGCTTCTCCTTCACAAGAAGGAAATCCTGCGCCTCTACGGCCTCACACTCCAGAAGGGCTTGACGGTGGTCCCCCTTGGGATATACTGTAATAGTAGAAAGCGTTATAAGGTCACCTTGGCTCTTGTCAAAGGAAAAAGCCAGGTGGACAAGCGGGAGACCATCAAACGTCGTGAGGCCGACCGCGAAATTTCCCGGGTGTTCCGTTCAAATCAGAAGTTTACCAAACGGGACGCCTGACACCATTCTCATGGGGGCGACCTGGATTCGACGGGGACAGGAAAGCCCAGATTGCATGCCGAGGTACCTGGAGCCTCGTAAATCACCTAGGAAAATCCAAATGCCAACGAACCTATGGCACTCGCAGCTTAACCTAAAAAGCTAAGACTGCGCGCCGGAGAAGCAGCGCCAACCTGACTTCCGAGGCGTCGACGAAGTTGGCTGGCCGAAAGGGTTTGTCCCTGCCCGGTTGGCGAGACCTTGGGGACTCGCGGATTGTCCGGTGTGCCTTTTCCCCGGGAGTCTGCTAAAACCAAAAAAAGGCTAAGCATGTAGTAATCTGGCGTGGACCGTTTCCGGACGCGGGTTCAATTCCCGCCGCCTCCACCATGTCATCATCCAATACCGTCCAAGTAAATTGAGTTGGGAACCATAAAATGCCTGAAGAGGACATTTTATGGTTTTTTTTTGGGGATATTTTATCGTTCGGACACATTATCGTTCCAATTTTCGAGCAAAATACGACTTGGGAGTCTCTTCCCGATCTTGCATTGTTATCGATCAAATGATGTTTTCAGAAGGGTTCGTTTTTGGGCATTTGAAATCTCTTGGAGATTTCAAAAAACTCAGGAATGCCAGAATACTCTGTTAGTTTCTTTAAACAAGGCCATTGCAGTAGAGGAGTTGTCGGGTAGCAGGAGAAGCTCGTACTTTTTATACGTACTTCTTGAAGGAGTACTAAATGACAGAAGGCTAAGAATCCTGTACTCTTTGAATGTATACACATGCAAGGAGACGACCATGCCCAGAGTAGCCGTTAACGACAACAAGCGGATGCAGCTTCGTATCCAGCCAGAGCAAAAAGCCACGCTCATGCGGGCGGCCGCGCTTCGGAACACAACCCTAACGGATTTCATCTTTCAGATCGCCATGCGCGAGGCTAATATCGTGATCGAGGAAGCAGAGCGGATTCGACTGTCGGAAAGAGACAGCCTGCTGGTGCTGGATCTGTTGGAAAATCCGCCTGCGCCGAATGCCAAGCTGCGCGGGGCCATTGCCGCAATGCCAAAACCTAAATGACGCTTCCGGCTTGGCACGAAGAGCCGGTTTCTAAGAAGCACGATCGCAAATCGTTCGATTGCGGCGATGCGGAACTAAACGATTTTCTGCATCGTCATGCACGTCAAAGCCATGACCTTGGCGGCGCAAAAACCTTCCTCGCTATCGACAACGCCGATAACAAAACGATCCTCGGCTTCTACAGCCTAGCGCCTGGCGCGGTCGTGTATGCTGACACGCCGCAGACTTCTTGTCGCGGCCTTGCAGAGCACGATGTTCCGGGGTTCCGTCTTGCGCGCATTGCGACGCATGTCTGCGTGCAGGGGCAAGGCCTAGGCGGGCAGCTTCTCGCTTCGGCCGCACGGCGCTGCCTGCTCGCCGCAGCCGAAGTAGGCGGCGTGCTCCTTATCATCGATGCAAAGAATGATCGCGCGGCCGAATGGTATGCGTCGTATGGCGCAGTTCCACTGAACAATAGGCCGCTTGCGCTTGTGATGTCGCTTGCAACCTTTGCCGTTGAACTGAAAGTGGCCGGGCAACTTTAGTTATTCAACAACCTTTCGCATTTTAAAGTGCCAGTGCCACTTTATGATTCCAAAATTGTTGCGGGTGCCAGGTTATCCTTCCAAATCGGTACCAAGATATCTTCCCAACGACAGCCTGACAGTCCTCGCCTTCTCGGGATAATTTAGCGATCTCGTCCGGCTTTTCTGACTGAGCAAGGATGAGAACTGCTCCTCACTTTAAAGACATGCGAGGATTTTGTTCGGTTGTCGAATGAGGAATCGGACTCAAGGCTTCCGGAAGATGACACGTTATCATTCCGAAATCTGGGAAAGTGACATGATATGCTTCCGGTAGGTGACAGTTTATCGTTCCCCCCCATAAATCCAGAGAATAAAAGAAAGCCAGCGTAAATGCTGGCTTTCTTCATGTCTTGAGTCCTATGATGTTCCCCTTTGTCCATAGACGGCCACAAGAAATTGACGTTATTTACTCGGTATAAAGAAAGCGATACCGTCACATTTACCTGAAAACGCCTTCAAGTAAGGAAGATTGAGCATGGCACCGACAGACGCGGCTATCAGAAATGCAAGGACAGGAGAAAAGCCCCACAAGCTGACGGACGGAGATGGCCTCTATATCCTTTTGCCCCCTGTGTCAGGATTGTTGTCGTATCGGGCCCCCATTTAAAGGAAATTTTAAAATTGCGTTTAAATGGGACTTCTGTCAGGCGTTCTCCGTTCGAATCCCTCTTTCCATGACACTTCTAACGAAAGGTCTCCCCAAGGTTTTATTGTCTCCTTTCCCTTATCAATTAAAAAATAAGGGGTAAGATTAATTTTGAGAGTAGTGGTCAGGTTCGATCACGAAACGCCTCTGGGGGAGGAAGGAAAATGAAAAAGTTGGGCATCGCGCTCCTTGTGTTTCTGATCATTCTGGCAGCCGGGATTTTCTGGTTGCACAACAACATGGACAGCCTGGTGAAAAGCGCCATCGAAAAATACGGAAGCCAGATGACCGGGACCAGGGTTGAGGTGGCTTCCGTTGAAATCAGGGCTGAGAAGGGACAAGGGGTTGTGAAAGGCTTCATTGTGGGCAATCCTTCCGGTTTCAAAACGCCTTACGCCTTGAAAGTGGGCCGGATCGAGATCGATCTTGACGTCTCCTCCATCGTGAAACCCGTGGTTCTTATCCGCAAAATCGCCGTTGCCTCCCCTGATGTCATTTATGAGAGAGCGAAGGGAACGACGAATTTTGACGCCATCCAGAAGCACATCGAGGATCAGGCGGGCTCGCCAGGAGCCAGCAAGGGCAAAGAGGAAGGGGGCAAGAAACTCATCGTCGACCGGCTTTCCATCAGGGGAGCGAAGGCCCAGGCGAGCGCGGAATTCATGCAAGGCAAGACCGTGACGGTGAGTCTGCCCGACATCACATTGAACAACATCGGCAAGGCCGAAGGTGGGGTTCCCCCGGGAAAACTCGGGAAGGAAGTGGGAAATGCTCTGAAAGAGAAGCTTGAGGCGGCCGTGAATTTCGATTCTCTGGCGAGGTCCATGGGAAATACCCTTAAAAATGCGGGAAACGAGATCGGGGGAAAGGCCAAAAATGCCCTCAAGGGATTTTTCGGACAATAACCGGGGAGGATCGATCTCTGTTTATTATTCTGACCCGGGCCGGAGGATCGCCGGGATTGTCATCTGGGGTTGGGGAGAGGGATCGGGGAGTGTGAGGGTCTTTAAATAGCGCTCCCCGAAGAAGAAAGACACGGCCTGACAAGTTTTTTCAAGACGAAAGCGAAACCCTCCGTCCTCTGACTTGGGGGCTCTGACCCTGCCCTCTCCCCCTGTCTGGGATGTCAGGCAAAGACGACCGTCTTGTTCCCGTGGATCACGACCCGGTCCTCCACATGATAGCGGAGCCCCCGCGCCAAGACCATCTTTTCCACATCCCGCCCGAGCCGGGCCATCTCCTCAGGAGAATCTCCGTGATCGACCCGGATCACGTCCTGGTCGATGATCGGACCGGCATCGAGTTCGGCGCTCACATAGTGGCAGGTGGCCCCGATGAGCTTCACTCCGCGTTCGTAGGCCTGGTGGTAGGGGCGGGAGCCTACGAAGGAAGGCAGGAAGCTGTGGTGGATGTTGATGATCTGTCCGGGGTAGCGTTCGCAGAGGAAGGGAGGGAGGATCCGCATGTAGCGGGCCAGAACCATGACCTCCCCCCGGACCTCTTCGGTGATCCTTGCGATTTCTTCGAAGGGGGCCAGGCCCGCCTCAGGGGAAACCGGGACGAGGTGGAAGGGTACCCCGTGCCAGGCGACGAAGGATTCAAGGTCGGGGTGGTTCGAGACGACCGCCACGATCTCGATGTTCAGCTCCCCCGTCCGCCATCGGTGAAAGAGATCGGAGAGGCAGTGGTCCTGCCGGCTCACCAGAATCAACGTCCTCTTTTTGACCCGGCTCTCGGACAGGGACCAGACAAGGCCGAACCTCTCCTCAAGGGGCCGGATGAGACGGGGAAAGTCGTCGATCGAAAAGTCGAGGGACCGGGAGAGTATCGCCTGCCGCATGAAAAACCATCCCGATCCGGCGTCGGCGTGGTAGTTCGCCTCGGTGATCCAGCCGCCGTGGTTCGCGAGAAAACCCGTCACGGCGGCGATGATCCCGACCTTGTCGGGGCAGGACATGGTGAGGATCAGGGTGTCGGCCACGGAAGACCTCCTTGGGGTGGGGGGAGAGGGGTTGGATCCTGTCCCTTCCTCTGGCAGGACGCCCCGATCCCGGGTATTATCCAACAAACGGGGCCCGGAAGATACGGAGTGCCCCCGGGAGAGGGTTCGCGTTATTTAGGTTCCGGGAGAGGGTCTTTTGACCCTTTTGGCCGGAGGGAGGAGAAGATGAGCGTCACAGTCTACGGGTGCGGCCATGTCGCCATCGAGGTCGACGACCTCGACCGGGCCGTCGCCTTCTATCAGGATGTCTTCGGTCTCGAACGGCTCCGGGAAGGGGAGGGAGACGCCTTCTTCAAGCTGGGGGAGCACCAGTTCCTGGCCGTCTTCCGGGTCGACCAGCTCCGGCCCGACCGGATGAAGCATTTTTCCCTGATCGTCCGGGATGAAGCCCAGCTTCATGAGGTCCGGGAGAAGGTCACGAAAAAATACGGGCTGACGCTTGAGCCCCGCTTCCGGTGCGACTTCCGGGATCCCTTCGGAAACCGGATCCAGGTGGTGGATCTCCACGACGAATCGATGGTCTGGCTCCTTCCCTACCGGGAGGTCCAGGACGCCGGCATCTCCTTTTCCGAATGACCGGCCCCGGGCCCAAAAAAAAGGCCCCCGAAAGGGGGCCTAAACTGGGCCAAAAAGGAACTGGCCTGTCTCTCTCCCCGGAGAAACCCTGCTTCTCTCCGGGGGCCATGCATCCCCCGGGAGGATCCCGGTTTCGTCCAGGGCTCAACTCTTCAAAGGGGAGCGGGAGGCGGCATTCACCCCCGCCCGGACTCCCAAGGTCCCCGACCTTCCGCGATTTGGGTGCCAGGGACTCTCCCTCTTTTCCAGGGTCCTTCCGCCAGGAAGGACGGAGAAGAGAGATATGCCAAATGAAAAGCAATCCCCGTGCCACACATCGCCATCCAGGATTGTCCGACCTCCCGGGGACCGGAAAGGAGTGGGGACCTCCCGGATTTGTGTCTATTTTCTTTACACTTGTTAAGGTTTTTTGACAAAAAATCCTGATGCGGGACGGGAGATCATCGGGAGGAGGCAAGCCTGGCAAGACCGTTTGCCACGGCTTCCTGGCAGGCTCCGGCCATGGTTCTTCTATCCTTCCCCTCGGGGAAGACGGGGGGCGAGAGATAGACGCGGACCACCACCCGGGGTTCCCGGAGGGTTCGTCCGAAGGAGCGGAAGAAGGGCTCGTCTCCCGTGTAGGAGATCGAGGTGAGCTGAAGGCCATCGGGGGTTTCGTAGCGGATCGAGACCGGAAGGGCGGGGCTTCCAGTTTCGGTACAGAGGTCGAAGACCCCGGTTTTGAAGGGGAGAAGACGGTCACCCGTGGTGGTCGTTCCTTCCGGGAAGACTGTTATGGGGATCTTTTTGTCGAGGGATCTGCGGGAGGCGGCCAGGGTCTCCCGAAAGGAGGAGAGAGAGTTCCGGCCGATGAAGATCGTGCCTGCCTCCCGGGCCATCGGCCCCACCACCGGCCATCGGGCGATCTCCTGCTTGGCAATGAAGCAGGTGGAGAAGAGGCTCCGGAGAACCATGATGTCGAGCCAGGAGATATGGTTCGCCACGATCAGGAAGGCGGTGGCCGAGGGACGTTCACCCACCGCCCTGACCTCGACTCCCAGGATCTCAAGGGAGGTCTTGAACCATCGGGAGAGGGGGTCCCTCCGCTCAGGGTCGGGTGTCTTGTCGAGGGAGAAGATTTGGCGGATATGCCAGAGAGAACGGAGGACCCGGGCGGCCCGGACAGAGAGCCCTGTCGCGTGGGAGGAGGCGGTGAGTGAGGGGGCGTTGTCGCGGGACGTGGCGGTCATGGCCTCTCCTTGAGGGTTGGGTCCGCCGGGCCGGATTCCTGGGGTGAGAGCCGGTTTTTTTCTCTCCCCTCTTTTCTTTCCGGAGGACATCTCCCGACTCTCAAGGGGGTCAGTACTCCAGCGTCACACCCGTCTCGGCCCCGAAATAGCTGGTGATGGAGGAGGGCTCCAGAAACTGCCGGGTTCCCGACGAGAGGGTGTTCGTCGACTGGGCGAAGGCCCAGTAGCTGTAGTTTCCCGTCAGATAGACCCCCAGATGGGGGGTGAAGAGATACCGGACCCCCGCCAGGCCATGGAGGTTCCAGGCCGATCCCAGGTTGAAGGTTCCGGCGGGGATCGGCTCGCCGGCCGAGGGAGTGACCGCCATGGAAGGAGAAAGTCCGCTCCGGTATCCACCTTCCTCGAAGACGGTCCACCCCGTTCCCGCAAGGGGCGTCTGGTTGTAGAAGGATCCTCCCAGGTAGGGAATCTGGTAGTTCTCCTCGTAGCCCCCGAACTCGGCGGGGGTCATCCAGATCTGCTGGTGGTATCCCCAGGAGGCCCAGACCCCCAGGGAGTCGGAGGCGGTGTTCAGGATCAGAAGTCCCAGATGGACCGAGCTCTGAAAAACCGTTTCGGCCATGGGGATCTGGATGGGGGCCCCTGTGATGATGTCGGAGCCGGTGTAGCGCCCGGTGTAGGAGGCCATGTAGGAGAGGTCGGCCCCCAGGATCACCGGTCCCCAGTAGGAGAGGGTCCGGAGATGGCCCGTGAGAAGGCCCGCGTTGTCCCCGTCCCCTGCCGTCTCCCGGTAGTACCAGTCCTGGGTTCCGATCCCCAGGTCGAGCTCGTTCGGGACGGTTTGGGGGTTGTCGGAGATCAGGGCCGGCGTTGCGGCCAGGGCCTCGTTCGGGCCGGGGTCCCAAAGACAAAGAGCGGAAAATAAAAGACCCAGGACAAGAAGGCTCCTGGTTGGCAGGCCTTGAGCCCAACCGGCCGGGATGAGGGAGCCTTTCACCGGTTACTCCCCCGGACCATCAGCCGGAGCGAGAATCGTCCGGAGGGTTGAAAGGAGCGTCTCGCACTCCTCCTCCGAGCCTACCGTGATCCGCAAAAACTCCGAAATCCTGGGCCGGTCGAAATGGCGCACCAGGATTCCCCGCTCCCGGAGCTTTGCGAGAAGGGTTTTGGCGGGGCGTTCCCGATGACGGACGAAGAGGAAGTTCGCGGCTGATGGAAGGACTTCGAAGCCCAGGGAGGAGAGGCCCTTGGCCAGAGCTTCCCGGCTTTTTATGATCCGGCTCCGTATCCTGTCAAAATGCTCCCGGTCGGAGAGGGCGGCCGCGGCTCCCGCAATGGCCAGGCGGTCGAGTGGGTAGCTGTTGAAGCTGTTCCGGACCCGCTCCAGGGCCTCGATCAGGTCCGGGTCTCCCACGGCAAAACCCACCCTGAGGCCGGCAAGCGCCCGGGACTTGGAGAGGGTCTGGACCACAAGGAGATTTTTATGGCGCGCGGTCAGCGGAATCGCACTCTCCCCTCCGAAGTCGATGTAGGCCTCGTCGATCACCACCACCGAGTCGGGAGTGTTCCGGGCGAGCCAGTCGATCTCGTCGGGGGAGAGAAGACAGCCGGTGGGGGCATTGGGGTTGGGGAGGATCACCCCTCCGTTGGGCGTCCGGTAGTCCTCGACCCGGATGGCAAAACCCTCCGTCAGGGGGACGGTTTGGTAGGAGATTCCGTACAGGGCGCAGTAGACCGGGTAGAAGCTGTAGGTCACGTCGGGAAAGAGGAGGGGCCGGTCGTGTTTTAAAAGGGCCAGGAAGGCGTGGGCCAGGACTTCGTCCGAGCCGTTACCGGCGAAGACGCCGGAGACCGGAACCCCGAAGTTTTCGGCCACGGCCGCCTTGAAGAGGCCCATCTCGGGGTCGGGGTAAAGCCTCAGGCTTCCGGCAACCTCCCGGGCGATCGCCTCGAGAACCCGGGGGGAGGGCGGATAGGGATTTTCGTTGGTGTTGAGCTTGATGAACCGTCCGGTCTTAGGCTGTTCGCCGGGCACGTAAGGGGTCAGGCCCCGGGCGGTCTCACTCCAGTATCGCTGCCGTTCGTCCAAGGACTCCACTCCTCATTCGTCCTGTCGGGGTCTCGCCAAACGGGACACTGTTCCCGTGCGAGGGCGTCTCTATAGGATCGCATTGTCGGAATGACGATTTCAAGGGGATTTGACCTGTTGCAGAATTGGGGGTAGACTTCAAACGGTTAAATGGGGATATTTTTCCTTGATTGTTTTGTCATTTTGAATATTTATCATGACTCTAGACACAAATTTAATTGTAATGTGCGGATCAGATCTTAAGCAGCAAGACCAATGTCGGGTTTCCGGCCTGTGCCTCCCGGTGGGGGGCCTTGCTTCCTGCATTTTACATTCGAGAGACGACGATGAGACAGTTCGACCGATATGCGGTGAACGCCGGCGTGTCCTACCGCTCTCCCGCCCTGGGCCATGTGGCCCTCCGGGGGGAATTCCTGGATCTCTCCCTTTCGGGGGGCCGGATTGCCACCACCCATCCCCTCTCTCCCAATTCCTGGCTCACCCTTGAGATCGATCATGTGGGCCTGGGCCTTCTCCAGACCAGCGCCCGGGTCGTCCGTCCCACAGAAGGGGGGGTCGGCGTCCATTTCTTCTGGACCGACCGGAAAAGCCTCCATGCCCTCCGGGACTTTCTCGCCCCCATCTCGGGAATGACCGACTCCGAGCGGGAGGACTCCACCCTCCGAAAGATCTGGGGAACCCTTCTTAGGACCTCTCCCGACTCCCTCGTGAATACGATGATCAGCTGGTGCAACAGCACCTTCGCCCTCGAAGAGGAGATCGTCGGGAAAGAGGGAGAGGCGTTCTACGAGGGGACGAGTCCGGCCATCCGGAAGGTCTATGAGAAGATCCGGCTCTTTGCCCCCACCGCCCTTCCCGTCCTTCTGGAGGGGGAGACCGGAACCGGAAAAGAGGTCTTCTCCCGAACCGTCCACAGGCTGAGCCAGAATGCCGGGGGCCCCTATGTTCCGGTCAACTGCGGGGCGATTCCTCCGACCCTGGCCGAGAGCCTTCTCTTCGGCCACGAGAAGGGGAGCTTTACCGGTGCCAACACCCGGCAGAAGGGCCACTTCGAGGAGGCGGAGGGGGGAACGATCTTTCTCGACGAGATCGGGGATCTTCCCCTCCAGATCCAGGTGAAGCTTCTTCGGGTTCTCCAGGAGAGGGCCTTCACCCGGGTCGGCTCCCACGAGGAAATTCCCCTCTCCTGCCGTATCGTGGCGGCCTCCAACAAGGATCTGAAGCGCGAGGTCCGGGAGGGTCGTTTCCGGCAGGATCTCTACTACCGGCTCGAAGGAGTCGCCGTCTCCATTCCGCCCCTCCGGGAGCGGACGGAGGACATCCTTCCCCTGGCCCGCTTTTTGTCCCGGAAGATTTCCCGGCGCATGGGCCTGATCGCGAAGGACTTCTCCCCTGCGGCCGAACGGCTGATTCTGACCCATCCCTGGGTCGGAAATGTCCGGGAGCTCTCCAATGCCGTCCACCGCTCGGTGGTGGTCTCCCGCCACATCGAGATTCTTCCCGAGGATCTGGGGCTGGGCCTGTCCTCCGACCGGCGGGGAGGCGGAACCCTCCGGGAACGGCGGGAGCGCCACGAGCGGGAGGTCCTCTACGCCTGTCTCTCCCGGAACGGGGGGAATGTGGGACGGGTCGCAGACGAGCTTGGCATCTCCCGTCCCTCCGTCTACAACCTCATGAAGAAGTACGCCCTGGACAGCCTCTAGCAGCCCCTAGCACCCTCCCCTGCCCTCGTCCGGGGGCTTGGGAGATGCGATCTTCCTTTTTCTTATTTCGACTGTCCCCACCTTGAGAGAAACCACTCGGCTGTGCGCTCGAGTCCCTCCCGGAAGTAGACCCGCGGCTCGAATCCCAGGAGGGATTTGGCCTTGGAGATGTCGGCCTGGGAGGCCGCCGGGTCCCCTGCCCGGGGAGGATTGAACCGTATCTCGGGGGAAATCCCCAGAATCTCGGAGAGGTTCTTCACAAGATCGAGGATGCTGTAGCTTGCTCCGCATCCGACATTGAAGGCCTCGCCGATTCCGGAGGTCGTCTCCATGGCCAGAAGATTGGCCAGGACCGCGTTTTCGACATAGGTGAAGTCTCGTGACTGCGTCCCGGTGCCGTTGATCGTGACCGGCTCACCCGAGAGGATCGCCCGAATGAACCGGGGGATGACTGCGGCATATTCGGAGTCGGGGTCCTGGTAGGGACCGAAGATGTTGAAGTAGCGGAGCGTCACCGTCTCGAGGCCATAGGTCTTGGTGAAGATCTTTCCGAAGAGCTCCTGGGAGAGCTTGCTCAGGGCGTAGGGAGAGAGGGGGGAGCGCATCAGCGTCTCGACTCTCGGCATGCCGGGGGTGTCCCCGTAGACCGAGGAGGAGCCGGCGATGACCACCCGCCGGACCCCCGCCTCCCGGGCCTTCCACAGAAGGTTCAGGGTCCCGTTCACATTGGCGGTCTGGGTTTCGAAGGGATCGGCGATCGAGCGGGGAACGGAGCCCACCGCCGCTTCGTGGTAGACGTGGGTCACCCCGATGAGGGCGCTCTCCAGAATCTTCATGTCCCGGAGATCCCCCCGGATCACCTCCACCCGGCCGGCCAGGTCCTCGAGGTTCTCCTCTTTTCCGGTCGAAAAGTTGTCGAAGATCCTGACGCTCTTTCCCTGGGCTGCCAGGGCCCGGGCGATATGGCTTCCGATGAAGCCCGCCCCTCCCGTCACGAGAATGGACATGCGTTCCCCTTGTCTGTGGAGATGAATGGGTTTGAGCCGGGACTAGACGGCGTGGACCATGGCCGGATAGGAGGCTTCGGGACCCGGGACATCGGGTTCGACCGGAGCCATGGCGGCCCAGTCGAAGACCCGGGGATTCGTTGCGATGAGATGGGTCATATTGTGCGACATCAGAAGGGGTTTGAGAAGGTAGGGTGGAACAGGGTTTCCGAAGGCCCTCCACGACCCGTTCCGGCGTCCGCCCATCTGGAGCCATTTCACAGGAAGGCCCCATTTCCTGTGAAAGGCCTGCGACTCCTCCTCCCCGAGAAAGCGCAGGCATTCCGACTCGTAGTAGACGGCGTTAATGACGAGAAGACCGCTCGTGATCTTCCTGATGCCCTCCAGCATTTCGGCCGATGCCGGGTCGGAGGAGAGGGCGAAGACGAGGTTCATCGATCCCACATCGGAGATGGCACCCAGAAAGAAGCTCTCGAAGGAGGTTCCGGGCTCGGGGGCGAGGCAGCGGATGGAAGGGGCATTATTCATGGTCGTCACTCCTTATACCTTATACCTTGAAACAGCCTCCGGACCGGAGGCCGAAAAACATTCATTGGCAAAACGAAAAATAAGAGTCCTGTCAGCGTCCGGAAAGAGAACTGCATTTGTTGTGCCAAAGATAATCATGCCGGAGTCCCCCTTTTCTGGGGAAGGTCCGTTAGCCATTGAAGAGAGAGGATTTTTAAAACAAGAAGGTTAACCAAAAAGTTTTTGGCTTTGGTCGGAGAGGAGCAAAAATCTAGATTTTTGAAAGACTCCGGTCTGTCAGCATTTTTTACATGGTGGGGGAGAAAGTTTTTCAAGAGGCTTCGACAAAAGGATATTTTTGATTTTAATTTTTTGATCCCCTTTGGTGTCCCCTTCTATTTTGTTATATGGACCGGGATTTTATTCCTGAAACCTGGAGAACCGGAACATTATCGTTTGAACCCTGGGGAAATCCTGAATCAAGATCAGAGCTCTGATCTTGATTCAGGATTGGGGAGACAGGAAAGGGACCTGTCTTTGAAAAACTGGCTCTCTCGATCAAACCACATTCCGATGATGGATTAAGAAGGGTTTGGGTCTTCGGATTTCCAGTCGGATCACATTATGTGCCTCGCCTGGAGATGAGCAGGCCCAACCTTTGTCAAACCATTTTGACTCGACCATCAACCCGGGAAGATGGAGCGAATCCGGAAATTCTTGCGCGTCATGATTGCAAGACCCAGGAGTCCCGACCCCAGAAGAAGCCCTGCGGGCGGTTCTGGAGTCGCGGCCAGAGGAGTTCCCCCATATGTCGCCCCGCTTGCAGAGGTAAAGGTGACTCCGGGGGGTACGAGGACAGTTATGCTAGGATCTATGAATCCGGTGGCACTCCCCTTATTGGCACTTGCAGATCCGCCGATATCCGCGGTGTAGGCAATCGTTGTGAATGACGAATCCACAAAGACCTTCATGGATAGTGTCTCTGATCCCTGTCCGGAAAGGGTGTCGAAGATCCCGCCGTTACTCGGATTGGGAATGAGGCCTTCCAATAGCTGGGCCGACCCGGTCCCATTATTTCCTGATTTTGAATTGTATTGGGGGATGGAATAATTGACATTTAAATCAATGCTGATGTTATCTCCAGAGGGGGAGACGTTATAGAAGGTCAACGTATCGTACATCACCGCAAAGGCATCTCCCGACCCATAACAGGAAAATCCACACTTTCCGCCCAATCCAACCCCTGAAAAGCTGACATTCAGATCATTATTGCCAAGCCCAGCCTTGGAAATCGCCGTCCCTTGGGGAAACAGCACACTCCCTGAACTGGATACCCGTCCATTGGGGGTATTGGTATTCCCGACAATAAATTGTCCTCCTCCATATTTTGTCCCATTATAATAACCCACCGCCCCATTGACTTCTGTTCCAAAAAGAGGAGTTGCACTGACCTCATCTCCCGAGAAAGCAACCAGCCCTGCAAGGACAAACCCAACAATAATGAAATTCATTTTTCCCTCCATTGGATTCAGAATTTCCTTTTTCAAAAGACGCCGGGTAAAGGGAACATATTCCTCCCGGACAAAAGACCTGGAGCTCTTTCATGCCCACTCCATGCGGGAGATCGGGCATGAAGGAGAAAAGAGAGATTTCAAAAGATCCTATGTTAGAAAGAATAAAATTGAAATCCCTCGAAAGGGGGATTTCGGGGAAGAGGCATCAAAAGGAAAGACCCCGGTGCTGGCGAGGACAGGATCGCGGCTTATCCGGCAATGGGTGGCCCTCTCTGGAAGAGCGCTCTCAGTTTATAGACATGGTGGATGGTGTTGAAATTGCGGGCGGGTCCCAGATGAAATTCAGGAAGATCTCAGGAAACGGGAAATCGGAGGAAGTCGCCTGGTGAGAGGACTCCTGGAAATTTTATTGAAAGGGCGGGAGGTGAGGAGACGGAGGATATTCGTTCGCAAACGGATGCCCTTGTCTTTGAAGGCTCTTTTTTGATCGGAGTGTCTCCCTGATTCCTTCTCCTGGAGGGAGAAAGACAGGAGGTGTCCGGGCCCTTGAACAGCAGGAACCCGGACGCGCCTTTCCGCCCCCTGTCCTACAGGGAGACGATGGAGGGGTGGCTTGTGCCCTTGAAGACGTTCCGGGTGTCCACGATGAGGGGAACGGCCCCGAGGAGCGCCTTGTAGTCCACCTTCGTGTGGTTGGTGATCACCACGGCGCAGTCGAAGGCCGAAAGGGCCCCGGGCTTGGTGATGTCGACCGAGGAGAGGGTCTCGGTCCCCCACTTGAGGGTCGGGAAGTAGGGATCGGAGTAGGAGAGGATCGCCCCGGATTTCTCGAGAAGGGCCATGACGTCCAGGGCCGGCGACTCCCGCAGGTCGTTCACGTCTTTTTTGTAGGCCACCCCGACCACGAGGATCTTTGCCTTCTTCAGACACTTGGTCTGTTCGTTCAGACCGTAGGCCACCCGGTTCACGACATGGTGGGGCATGGAGCCGTTGACCACCCCGGCAAGTTCGATGAAGCGGGCCTCGAATCCGGTCTGCCGGGCCTTCCAGGAGAGGTAGTGGGGATCGATGGGAATGCAGTGGCCACCGAGACCTGGGCCCGGGTAGAAGGGCATGAAGCCGAAGGGCTTGGTCGCCGCCGCCTCGATGATCTCCCAGATGTTGAGGTTTAGATTGTGGCTCATGAGGGCGAGCTCGTTCACCAGGCCGATGTTGACGCTCCGGAAGGTGTTCTCGAGGAGCTTCACCATCTCCGCCGACTCGGTGGAGGTGACCGGCATCACCCGGTCCACGATCGATCCGTACAGAAGGGAGGCGAGCCGGGTGCATTCCGGGGTGATGCCCCCCACGACCTTGGGGGTGTTCACGATGTTGAAAACGGGATTGCCCGGGTCGACCCGCTCGGGCGAGAAGGCCAGGAAGAAGTCCTTCCCGACCGTGAAATCTCCCTCCGCCGAAAGGGCCGGAAGCATCACCTCCCGTGTCGTTCCCGGGTAGGTCGTGCTCTCTAGAATGATCAGCTGGCCGTTCTTGTTTCGGTTGGCCACCAGGTTGTCGAGGGCCGCCACGATGTAGGAGATGTCCGGATCCTTGGTCTTCCGAAGGGGCGTGGGAACGCAGATCGAGACTGTGTCGCAGCTTTCGAGCCTCGAAAAATCGGTGGTCGCCTCGAGAGTTCCCTTGGTGACGCAGAGGGCGAGCTCGGGGGTCGGGACATCGGGGATGTAGGAGATCCCCCGGTTGATCTGGTCGACCCGGGGGGCGTCGAGATCGAAGGCCACCACCCTAAATCCCTTTTTCGCGAACTCGAGCGCCAGGGGAAGGCCCACGTAACCGCATCCGATGATTCCCACCACCGCCTCGCGGCCATGGATTTTCTTTTCGAGAGACATGAAGGACTCCACTTTTAGAATGAAAGGTTATTCGACCGTCACGGACTTGGCGAGATTTCTCGGACGGTCCACATTTTGTCCCCGGGCGCAGGCCGTGTGGTAGGCCAGAAGCTGGAGGGGAACGGACGACAGGATCGGAAAGAAGACGGCAGAGCAGTCCGGAAGGGAGAGCTCGGTCGAGACGACCGGGGCCATCTCAGAGAAGGCGCTTTCGGAGGAGATCCCCGTGAGGCGCGCGCCCCGGGCCAGGGTTTCCTGCATGTTGCTCACCATCTTGGGGAGAAGGCGCGGATCGGGGGAGATGAGGGAGATCACCGGTGTTCCCTTTTCGACGAGGGCCAGGGGGCCGTGCTTGAGCTCGCCTCCGGGGTAGCCTTCGGCGTGGATGTAGGTGATCTCCTTGAACTTGAGCGCCCCTTCCAAAGCCAGGGGAAAGTCCGCTCCCCGTCCGAGGAAGAGCACGATGGGGGCCGAGGCCAGCTCTCCGGCCATCCCCATGATGGAGGAGGCAAGCGAGAGGCTCTTGTCGAGAAGACTTGGAAGCCCCAGAAACTCCGAAAGAAGATCCTGGTAGGAGTGGCCGGTCTTCTCCCGGAGCCGCTCCTCGGGCGCCAGGTGGATCGCCATGAGGGTCAGGAGCGCGATCTGGGAGAGGAAGGTCTTGGTGGCGGCAACACCGAACTCGGGCCCCGCCTCGAGGAAGAGGACGGCGTCGGCCTCCCGGGCGATGGTGCTCCCCGGAACATTGACCAGGGCCAGGGTCGGAACCCCGGCCTCCCGGGCCATGCGCACCGCCGCCAGGGTGTCGGCCGTCTCCCCCGACTGGGTGAGGGCCACCAGAAGATCCGACTCCGGATCCATCAGGGGATCCCGGTAGCGGAACTCGGAGGCGATCTCGACCTCGACGGGAAGGCCTGCCAGCCCCTCGATCCGGTACTTTCCGAGAAGGCCCGCGTGATACGAGGTGCCGCACCCCACGATCCGGAGGCGCCGGGCGCCGGAGAGGACCTTCGTGACCTTGGGCGGAAGATGGACCGAAAGCCCGCCGGGGCCCGAGGCAATCTTCCCGGCCAAAAGCTCGGCCAGGACCCGGGGCTGCTCGCAGATTTCCTTGACCATGTAGTGGGGGTAGTCCCCCTTTCCGTGCTCCTCGGTCCGGCTCCGTCCGATCCGGCAGGCCTCCCTCTTCCGGCCGCTCGAGAGGCAGAGGATCTCGTAGGTGCCGGAGGAATCCGCCGTCAATAGATCATCCGGTTCGAGAAAGACGGTGGAGACCACCTCGGCGGGAAAGGCGGTGACATCGGAGGCGACGAAGAGGCCGTGGTCGCAGAGGCCTATGACAAGCGGCGCGCCCCGGTGGACGGCGACCAGGGGATGGGCCGGGTCCGAATGGAGAATCAGGAAGGAGTAGGATCCTTCCAGCCGGTGGAGGACCGAGCGGACGGCATCGGAAAGAGAGAGGCCGCCGGTCTCAAGGGCCCGGTTGACCAGACGGACGATCGTCTCGGTGTCGGTGTCGGAGGAGAAGGTCTCACCTTGGGCCTCGAGCTCCTCTTTAAGGATCCGGGAGTTTTCGACGATCCCGTTGTGGACGATCAGGAGGGGTCCTGCGCTATGGGGATGGGCATTCCTCTCGGAGGGAATTCCGTGGGTCGCCCACCGGGTGTGGCCAAGCCCCGTGGTCCCCTTCAGGGGACGATGTCCGATCCGCTCCCGGAGCTCCTTCGTCGCCCCCACCGATCTGACGACGGCGGGCCCGGTGGCTCCCAGGACGGCGACTCCGGCGGAGTCGTAGCCCCGGTATTCGAGCTTTTCGAGGCCGTCCAGAAGAAAGGGAAGGGCTGGCTTGTTTCCCGTATAACCCACAATACCGCACATAGGCTGCTCCTCCTTGTTGGATGTGCCGAACCTTACCTATGCATTTGTCATGCCAGAAAGAGTGGGAGATTCGACTCTCTTTAGAAAAGGATCGGGCGCTTTTTAAAGAAGGAGGGAAAAAAGGGAAGAGTCCGTATTTAAAATATGGAAGGAACGGGAGGGGGAAAGAACATGAAAAAGGAAAGATCGGGTGTCAGGGGATTTTACAGCCGGAAGACACATCTTGATCAAGTTACTGTGAACAAATAGATCATGATTTTTATTTTTTTGGATCTCTCCCGGAGTCTCCCGGACGGGATTTTTTGTTCAAGCTTACGTTATTTAAGGAAAAGTGACAGGATCAAGAAGTGAAGGGTGAGACATTGACGCACCCGGAGTGGCAAGAACCCGGATTTTGGGAGATTGTACCAGGGCCGGTCTGGAATATCCTGACATCTGGGCCCTTTTTTGAACAATCCTGGTTCCTCCCCTCCGGAACGCTCCCTCAAGGAAGTTCCGACATCCCAGAAAGAAGAGAGGATGGCCTCCCTGGGCGGGTCTCCCCGGGGAGGAACTCTCAGCCAAGGGGGGATTCCTCCTCCCCCTTGGGAAGGGAGGTGAACTTTCCGGAGAGCTTGTGCTTCTTGATGAAGAGGTAGACCGAGGGTTTGGAGATATCGAGTTCGTGGGCGACGGCCGCCACGTTTCCGTTGTGGCGCACCAGGCTCTCCAGCACCACCTCTTTTTCAAAGATTTCGCGGATCTCCTTGAGCGTGGGCTTTTGCTGGGCGCTTTTCTCGAGCGGAAGCCCCACGTCCTCCTCCCGGATCTCCGGGCCGTCGGAGATGACGGCCGCCCGGTAGATGACGTTGTGGAGCTCCCGGGCGTTTCCCGGCCAGGAGAAGTTCTGGAGAGCGGTGGCAGCAGCCGCCCCGATCGATTTTTCCGGGAGATTGTTCGCCTGGCAGATCTTTTTGAGGAAGTATTCCGCCATGGGCAGGATATCGGAGATCCGGTTTCGAAGCGGGGGGATCTCGAGAGTCAGGCCGTTGATGCGGTAATAGAGGTCCTCCCGGAAATGGCCCTTCCGGACCTCCTCCAGAAGGTTCCGGTTGGTGGCGCAGACCACCCGGGCCTCGAAGGGAAATTCCCGGCTCGATCCGACCCGGGTGAAGGTCCGCTCCTGGAGGACCCGGAGGAGCTTCACCTGGAGGGCTTGGGAGAGTTCGCCGATCTCGTCCAAAAAGAGGGTCCCCTTTCCGGCGGCCTCGAGGTAGCCTGCCGCTTGGGCTACCGCGCCGGAGAAGGAGCCCTTCTCGTGACCGAAAAAGAGGCTCTCGGAAAGATCCAGGGGGATTGCCCCGCAGTTGACCGGGAGAAAGGGGGCGGCCGGCCTCCCGCCCACCTCGTGGCAGAGCCGGGCGTACATCTCTTTGCCCACCCCCGTCTCCCCCAGGAGCAGGATAGGGAGTCCCGACGGGGCGACCATCCGGAGTTTTCTCACGATCTCGGCGATCTCGGAACTTTTGCTGGGAAAGAACCAGTCCGGAAATCTGGTGTCCTCGGTCTTTTCGGGTTTTTCCTTGCCGTCCAGGGCGTCTGAAAACCAGTCGATCATTCCGTCGAAGAATTCGGCCGGGGCGAATTCAATGAAGGAGGACCAGCTGTTTCGGAGAAGCCGCTCGACCACCTGGTTGTCGAGGGAGAGCGGCCCCCTCGGAAGGTCTTCGGAAGTTCCGGAGGGGGTGGGGCCCAGAAAGGGGGAGGGCTGGTTGAGCTCGAGCATCTTGCGGACGACGGGATGGTCGGGGGCGAACCGAAGGAGGAACTCGGCAAACCTCCGGAGGTTCTCCCGCTCGATCCAGTTGAAGGCTACGGCGAATCCCGTCTCGTCTTTTCTGGCTACCAGCCCCCAGGTCTCGACCGGCTCGATTCCCGAGATCCGCTGGTCCTCGTCCCCGTCGATCCGGAGACGCACCCATCCCGTAAAATCCGCCCGGCGAACAGGCTCAATAAAGCAGCCGGTCAGGGAGAGGTTTTTGAGTACCCCCTTTCGGAACCCACCGGTCGAGGCCCGGAAGAGAACCGCGACATCCAGAGGCAAACGGTCGTATCGTCTCATGGTTTTTGGCCCATCCTTTTTTCTTTGCCCGGCTCCGTCCCGGAGCGCGGCCCATGCGGTGTCGTCTCATTTGAAGCACCCATTATATGGGGTTGATTCGATAATTTCCATATAATTTGACCTGGGGCCCTTCATGAAGAAACCAAAAAGGTCTGGCCCGTATCTTGCTTGGTTCACCTCAGGTGTTTCTAGAGACTCCGGGCCCGGCTCTTGGATCCGGAAATCACTCAAACTGGGGAAATTTCGATGGCGGTCGATGTTCTTGTCGTGGGGGCGGGGTTTTCCGGATCGGTTGTGGCGGAGCGGATGGCGGCGGCGGGCCGGAAGGTTCTGGTGATGGACCGGAGAGACCATATCGGCGGCAATGCCTATGACGAGCCGGACAGCCGGGGGATCCTGATCCACCGGTACGGACCCCACATCTTCCACACCAACTCGAAGGAGATCTTCGACTACCTCTCCCGCTTCACCGGGTGGCGTCCCTACGAGCACAGGGTTTTGGCCCAGGTCGACGGGCAGCTCCTTCCGATTCCCATCAACCTCGACACGGTGAACCGGCTCTATGGCCTCTCCTTGGATGAGGAAGGGCTAAAGTCCTACTTCGAGAAGGTCCGCGAAAAGAGAGACGAGATCAAGACGAGCGAGGACGTGATCGTGAACACGGTGGGATGGGACCTCTACCGGAAGTTCTACCAGGGCTATACGCGAAAGCAGTGGGGGCTCGACCCCTCCGAGCTCTTTGCCTCGGTCGCCTCGCGGGTTCCGGTGCGGACCAACCGGGACGACCGGTACTTTACCGACACCTACCAGGCGATGCCTTCCGATGGCTACACGGCGATGTTCGCCCGGATGCTGGAGAGTCCCAAAATTACCCTGGCCCTGGGGGAGGACTTCCGGGAGAGGAGGGAGAAGGTCAAGGCCCGGCACATCGTCTATACGGGACCGATCGACGAGTACTTCGACTCCTGCTTTGGAAAGCTTCCCTACCGGAGCCTCACCTTCGAGCACGAGCAGCGTCCCGGAACAGAGCGTTTCCAGCCGGTGGGGACGGTGAACTATCCGAACGACCATGCCTACACCCGGATCACGGAATTCAAACACCTCACGGGACAAATCCACCCGGATACCTCCATCGTCCGGGAGTATCCGCAGCCCTCGGGGGATCCCTATTACCCCATTCCCCGGCCGGAGAACGACGCCTTGTACAAAAAATACCGGGAGCTCTCCGAGAAAGAAAAAGGGGTGAGCTTCGTGGGACGCCTCGCCCAGTACCGCTATTACAACATGGACCAGGTGGTGGGGGCAGCGCTGTCGACGGCCAGGGGGATTTTGGAGGGAATCGCTTAAAGGAACGGATCCCTGATCCCGGGAAAGAAATAATTGGACCTATCCTCAAAAAAGGACTTTGACCATGCTGGCGCTCTCACCCGAAGACCACAAAGACGATCCGGTCCTGGACCGATTCCTGATGCTTCTGGTCCGGGACAGCTCCGGCCGTCCGGCCGTCATCCTTCCTCCCGACCCGGAGGATGGGCGTATCCGGAATTTTCTCCTCGATCGGGACGGGCAAGAGAGGTTCGGGGTTCTCCGGGAGGATCCCTGAAAGGGGGGGGCCGTTTGGAAAATGAGTGCGAGGGAGGAGCGGTGGGTTCTGGCCTAACGGGATCCTTCTTGTTCCGAAAAGATCGCATACCCGTAAAGGGAACGGGAGAGGTTTCGGCCATCAGATCCCCTTGCCGAAACGGCCTCGCATCCCGTCGCTCAAACCCTTGATCAGGCAGCGGTATCCCTGGAGCTTCTTTTTCCGGTTCTGGAGGATGTTGAGGGCATAATCGACGAACTTCACTCCCAGATAGAAGGTGCGCCGCCAGCGATATTCCGGAACCAGCCGGTTGAAGGTTTCCCGGAAGAGGAAGGCGTTTCTCATTCCGTAATAGAGGCTTCGGTCGGAAATCGGGGCATAGCCCGCCGGGGCCTCGGCCTTCTTCCTTACGAAGGGATCCCGAAGGTAGAGCACGGGGGTATGGAAATGGGCCATGAAGCCGTAGAGGGAATCGTCCATCCCGATGAAGAAGCGCCGGTCAGGGTAGCCGATCGCGTCCACAATGCTCCGGTGGACCAGCATCCCCTCGAAGCAGCCGGTGTTGGTGGTGGAGAAGGCAAATCCCTTTTTGAAGGAGGGATCGTCCTGGAAGATTCGTTTTCCGGTCCGGTAATCGTAGTAGCCCTCCCAGACATGGGGAACGTCATTGCGAAGATATTTCCGGGGGTGGAGGCATTTCGAAAGTCCGGAAAATGAGAGAAGCCCTTCGAGGCATCGGGAATCGGGCTCGATGTCATCATCCATGAGCCAGATCCAGTCGGCGCCTGCAAGATAGGCCCGCTTGAGCCCCTCGTGAAATCCCCCTGCCCCTCCGGTGTTCTCGTTCATCCGGAGCACAACCGTGGGAAGACCGCCCATACGTTTGGGTCGGCTCACAAACTCCTGGATTTCGGAAACGTTCTCTTCCGGGAGGACTTCCACCAGGCCCTGTTCGTGGAGAAGGCCAGGGGTTCCGTCGGTCGAGGCGTTGTCGACCAGGATCAGTCCGTCGATGGGCCGGCTCTGGCGAGCGAGTCCCGATAGACACTCGAGAAGAAGGTCTTTCCGGTTGTAGGTCACCACTACGGCGACCACCGACTCTCCTTCCCTCTCTCCCTTGAGAAACAGGCCTGACCCTTTCCCTGACTCCATCGCGCCCTCTCCGGCTATGGTGACGGTCTTCCGTTTCTCTTATCTTCCCTTCCTTATGGGTTTGTCCTATTCTCTACGAAACGGGGACAGGTTGCGAGTCCCCCTCTTCCGAATTTTTGACCGAGACTCCCAGAAAGGAGTGACGGGGGCTTCACGTCCCCGGCCGATGAAGATCCACACCCTGCTCCCGGTCCTCTCGATTGCGATGACGGTCCTGACGATCGCCGTGACCGCCCTGGTCCGGAGGCGCTCCGCCTCGACCCTGGCCGCCCTCCTCGTCCTGGGAGCCATCCTCGTTCCGACGGTCGCCGATCTCTTCGCCCTCCGTCTCCGGGAACTCCACCAGATCGCCCTTTATATGCGGGAAGGGTTCGCGGGAGAGTTCGGGGGAGCCTTTGCCCTTCTCCTCTTTTCCGTCCTCTACGGACGAAAGGAGCCTCGGGAGGAACTCAAGAAGAGCGCCCCCCTTCTTTTGCTTGTGGGAATCGGGGCCCTCTTCTCCTCCGACCTTCTCCTGACCGAGCCGGGCTTTGTCCGCCTTCTCCTGGTCCCACCGGCCCGCCTTCTCCTGATCGGAAACTCCGGCCTCTCCGCCGCGAGCTTCTTTCTGTCGGGAATCTTCCTTCTGGCCTTTTTCCAGATGGCCAAGACCTATAGCGCCGCCTCGACCCTGGAGCGCTGGAACCTTAAGTACCCGATGATCGGGGTCTCCCTCTGGGCCTTCTCGGTTCTTGTCGTCCACGGCACCCTGGTGGTCGGCAATGGTTTTGACCGTGTCTTTCTCTATCTGGAGGAGGTGGGGCTCCTCCTGACCGACGGCTTTTTCCTCTATGCCTTTCTGGTCCAGCGCCCCCAGGATGTGGCCCTGGCCCTTACCCGGCAGACGATCAACCGCTCGGTGCTCTTCCTCCTGGGAGGAGTGGGTCTGGTGGTTCTGGCGGGACTGGCAAACGCCCTGGGGGCGCTGGGTCCGGTCTGGGGACGCCTCTCCTTCGGCCTCTCCCTGGTCCTGGGGGTGGGAGCCTTCGTGGTGGTCTTCTCCTCGGACCGTCTCAGGCGGGAGTTCGAG
>JAKAWK010000024.1:0-2733 GCA_021827365.1 Nitrospirota bacterium | reverse complement strand
GACCCTGACCCGTGCCCTGGCCGAATCGGGGCGACCGGAGGAGCTTCTTCCGGTTCTCATGGAGCAGACCCGCGAGATCACCCTGGCCCAGAGCCTGACCTACGGGACCCTCTCCGAGGGCGCCTCCGTCCTCGTCCTTCAGGAAGCCATGGGCTGGTCTCCTCCTCGGTCCGGCCGGAGAATCGAGCTGGGTCCGGGCCTCCTCTCCCGTCTCTCCGACGGCCTTCCCAGGAATCTCTCCCCCTCCGTCCGGGATCAGGAGCCGGATCTCGCCGGGCTCTTCCGGGCCATGGGCGCTACCTGGCTTTTGCCCCTTGTCTTCCAAAAGAGGCTGATCGGAATCCTGGGGCTCAATACGAAGTTCCAGCCGCTCTCCCTGATCGAAGACCGCCTCTTCTACCAGGCCCTCTCCGTCCAGTGGACGAGCCTTCTGGTCGGGGCCTCGCTTGCCCGCCAGACGGCGGAGAAGCGGGAGCTCGAGCTCCTGTCTGGGCTCAGGGCCTTCACATTTCACGATCTCAAGAACGCCGGAGGGGCCCTGAAGCTCCTCTCCCACAATGCCAAGCGGAACATGGAGGATCCCGAGTTCCGGGAGGAGCTCCTTTTCTGTCTTGAAAACATCTCCGGCCAGATCGAATCCTCGCTTGAGGGACTTCTCTCCCCCTACAGCCAGGACTATTCAAGGCTTTCGGACTTCTCCCCCGCCGACCGGATCCGGGAGGTGGTGCGGGCCCTGGGGTTGGAGAGCACCCCTGCCCTTAAGGTCGTAGTCGAAGCCAAGGAGAGCCCACCGGTGCGGGGAAATCCGAAGGCCTTCGATACCACCCTCAGGAATCTCCTCATCAATGCCCGGGAGATCCTGGAGGGGCAGTCCCTTCCCGGAGAAATCCGGGTCGGGGTCCGGGACGAGGGGGAGCATCTTTCGGTGGTGGTCTCCGACAACGGACCGGGAATGAGCCGGGAGTTCATGGAGACCCGGCTCTTCCGACCCTTCCAGACGACCAAGAAGAAGGGGACGGGACTGGGGCTCTTCAGCTGCAAGCTTCTGCTGGAGCAGAGCGGCGGGCGGATCGGAGCTGCCTCCCGGGAGGGGGAGGGCTCGGAGTTCTGGATTACTTATCCCCGAGCCTTCGGAAATCTCCCCGAAAGGACCCTTCCCGAAATGTAATGGTCAGAAAAAAATGTTTTTTGCCATTTTTTTCGGTGTTGTAAAATTATCTGATGGTTCTCTTGGAAAAATTTTGTAGAGGAATCTGACACTCCCCTCCCCATTTCTTGGGTTATTGTTTATCCGATAATGGAGAAATTCCTTCCGATTCCTTTTCCATACAATTTTGTCCACTGCTCCAAAATTCTTGCTCCCTAGAGAATCATCGAAGGAGGGATTCATCCCGGATCTAATCCTAAATAATGGCAGGGAATTTGCGAGGATTAAGCTGGAAAAAATTATCCTTGGGTACATCTTTTGAAAAAGGCTTTGGAGCGATGTCATTTTCCGGAATTTTTCTCGTCATTCCTTTTTTACGGAAAAGGGCCCTTCTTCAGGAGTCAGTGGAGTGTGGCCTGGGCCAGAGCGCGGGAGATGTCGGGATCTTCCTTGCCAACAACAACGCCGATCCGGCAACCCGGGCGGTGGCCCAAGAGTTTTCTGGACGTTATCCAAAGTGGTTGCGTCTTGTCCATGAACCTGTTCAAGGGGTATGCGCCTCAAGAAATAGAGGTCTCCGGGGGACCACCGGCCGATTCATAGCTTTTCTTGATGCGGATGATTTCATGGACCCGGATCGTCTCAGATTCCAACGAAAGGTTTTTTCTTCAAATCTTGGGACGGCTCTCGTGAGCTCCTGGTAAGACCGGGTGTCGATGGACGACAGGTCGGTTATCAGGAGAAACGTTTTGGAGACCGAACCCAGCATTAGGTAGGAGACCCATGAGATCGTCCGGGACCTTTTCCCGAATGGACCCGGTTGTCTAGAGCATAAGGATGCTCCCATTTTCTCTGTTGTCACTATTTTCTTGGTAAGGAAAACAGTCTTGTCCGTCGGGGTGTGAGTGGAAGAGTTTCAGGGGCGTCCCCGTTCTTTTGGTTGGTACCGGCTTCTCCTGGTGCCGCGAAGGGGAAGCTCCGGAAGATGGGCTGGAATGACTTGTCTTGACTTATTTTTTATCAGATCCTCCCTATTTTATCTTGCATTCAGGATAATATTTAATCCGGTCCCAGAAGGTTACTGAGACCATCTTTTCTGGAATTTGTTCATAGTCCCTCAATCCCGCCTCCAATTGATCATCGAGTGGTGAGAAGCTTTGGAAGAGGGAGATGTGGAAATATTTTTCCCGGAGTTACTCCCAGAAATCCTCCACCGGATTGAGCTCCGGCGAATAGGGAGGAAGGAAGACCAGCCGTATGTTGTTCTGAATGGAGACCTGTCGGTTGTGATGCCATCCGCCCCATCCAGGACGAGATGGTCCTAAAAACCTGGGCGGTCCGATGCTGGAAGGATCATTTGCAGACAATCCCTTTTAATTTAGAAGGAGAAATCCCAATGGAAATTCAAAAAAATCTCCGAGAGACCATCCCACCAGATTATTTTACCTGCCCAAGGAAAGAGATGCTTTCGTTAATTCCTTTAAACTGCTCAGTCTCGCGAAAGTGGACAGGGAATCTCGGGATGATGGACAGGGTTTCTCCCTCATGGTGGACACTGATTCTCGCCATGATGGACACCCCCTCGG
>JAKAWK010000127.1 GCA_021827365.1 Nitrospirota bacterium | reverse complement strand
AGTCCGCCGGGGGGCGTCTGAGGCTTCCTGCCGCCGTCACCGTCCCCGGCCAGACGACCGTTCTGGGAAAGAAGCTCTTCCAGATCGTCCGGGAGCTCTCCCCCGGTCCGGTCCGTCTCTCCAAGGATCCTTCCGACAGAAAAGCCATGACCACCCTTGAAAAGGACAGGGCCCTCTTTCATTTGAAGGGGATCGATCCCCGGGACTTTGCCTCCTTTCCGGAAATCGCCCCCGAATATTCCTTCGGCCTTCCCCTCCGGGAGCTTCTCCGGCTCCTCCAGCGGACTCTTCCCTTTGTCGAGGACGAGGAGAAGGACTACATGAACGGGGTCCTCTTCCAGAGGGAACGGGAGCCGGGAGGGCGGACCACCTTAAATGTGGTGGGGACGGACGGGAGCGGCCTTCATCACGGCCAGGTTCCCCTGGGGGAGGAGGGGGGGATCGATCTCTCGGAGCAGGGACAGAAGCGATTTCTGGTCAAGCGCCGCCACATCGCCGATCTCGTCCGGATCCTCGAGACCGACGCGAAGGACGAAAAGCTGACCGTCGACATCTCGGTCAACCCCCGGTATGCCCTCTTCCGGTGGCTCGGATTCTATTTCTTCGTCCGGCTTCTCGATCTCAGGTTTCCGAACTACCGGGACGTCTTTCCCGACACCCACAGCGTGACGATCGACATGTCCCGGGACTCTTTTGCCGCCATGCTGAAGCGGGCCTCCCTCATCTCCGATCGGAACCTCGAAGTCGAGATGCTCTGGAACGACAGGATGGTGACGGTCAAGTCCCAGAACCTCGACATCGGGGATTCCCGGGAGGAGTCCCCGGCGATCGTGAATGGTCCGGAGAGTTCCTTCTTCTTCAGCCTGGAATCCCTGTCCAAGCTTCTGGGGGTCGTGGATGGTGTGACCCTCCGGATGCAGGCCATCATCTCCGAGGACCCGGAGGAACACAACCGGGTTCCCGTCATCTGGAGCTCCCTCGAGGAACCCCAGTCGCGGTATGTTATCATGCCTTTGGGGGCCGAAAGCTGAGAGAAACGGTCCGCACCCCCCCAGTCGGCCATTTTCGCGAGAATCCCCCCACCTGAAACGGAGCGTGTGCCCTTGAATTCATCGGCCGAGCCAGTCTACGGAGAACAGCAGATCCGGGTCCTCGAAGGACTCGAGGCAGTCCGGGTCCGTCCCGGCATGTATATCGGAAGCACCGGAATCGACGGGCTTCACCATCTGGTCTACGAGCTCGTCGACAACAGCGTCGACGAATCCCTCGCCGGCTTCTGCTCGGAGATCAATGTCATCCTTCACGCCGACCGGTCGGTGACCGTCCGGGACAACGGGCGGGGAATTCCGACCGGCCTGCACCCCGAACAGAACCGCTCCGCGGCGGAGGTGGTCCTGACCGTCCTCCACGCCGGGGGAAAGTTCGACAACAATACCTACAAGGTCTCGGGAGGACTCCACGGGGTGGGTGTCTCGGTCGTCAATGCCCTCTCCGAGACCCTCATTCTCGATATCGACCAGAAGGGACAGCACTTCCGGCAGGTCTATCACAAGGGTGTGCCCGAGGCTCCATTGGCCGTCACCGACTCCTCCGAACGGACCGGCACAGCCATCCGCTTCTACCCCGATCTCACCATCATGGAGACCGACCAGTTCGCCTTCGACGTTCTGGCCCACCGGTTCCGGGAGCTCTCCTACCTGAACCCCTCCCTGACCATCACCTTAGCCGAGGAGGAGACTCTTCGGGAGTCGGTCTTCCACGACGAAGGGGGCATCCGGTCCTTCCTGGCCTTCGTGAATGAAAACAAGCGCACTATCCACGACCCTCTTTTCTTCCGGAAGAGTCTCGACAACGGGTCGACCTTCGAGGTCAGCTTCCAGTATCAGGACACCACCGACGCCGAAACTCTCCTGCCCTATGTGAACAACATCCCGACCCGGGAGGGCGGCTCCCACGTCCGGGGCTTCCGGTCGGCCCTTACCAAGGTCGTCAACCGCTTCATCCGGGAAAAGAACCTGAACAAGGGGGAGGAGGTGAAGGGGGAGGACATCCGGGAGGGTCTCTCCGCCATCATCAGCATCAAGATCCCCAATCCCCAGTTCGAAGGGCAGACCAAGGCCAAGCTGGGATCGAGCTGGGTCGCAGGTGCGATGGAAACCTTCCTGTCGGAATCCCTCGAGGACGCCTTCGAGAAGCAGGGGGCTGTGGCCCGGGCGATCGCCGACAAGGCGATCCTTTCGGCCCAGGCCCGGGAGGCTGCGCGCAAGGCCCGGGAGCTCACCAAGCGGAAGAACGTCCTCGAGGGATCGAACCTTCCTGGCAAGCTCGCAGACTGTCAGGAGAACGATCCGGCCCGGTCCGAGCTTTACATCGTGGAGGGGGATTCGGCCGGCGGTTCGGCCAAGCAGGGCCGGGACCGGCGTTTCCAGGCCATCCTGCCCCTCAAGGGAAAGATCCTGAACGTGGAAAAGACCAAGGGAGTGGAGAAGTTCATCACCCACGACGAGGTCCGGGCCCTGATCACTGCCGTGGGCTGCGGGCTGGGGGACGAGGAGTTTTCCCTCAAGAACCTCCGCTACCACAAGATCATCATCATGACCGACGCCGACGTGGACGGGGCCCATATCCGGACCCTTTTGCTCACCTTCTTTTTCCGCCACATGAACCGGCTGATCGACGGAAGCTACGTCTATATCGCCCAGCCCCCCCTTTACAAGGTCGTCTACCAGAAGCAGGAGCGCTACCTCCTGAACGACCAGGCCCTGGAGGCCTTCGTCCTCGAAAAGTCGGTGGAGCGGATCTCCTTTGCCAACGGACAAAATGGAGCCTGGATGGACGGCGCCGAGGCGGTCCGCCGTCTTCTTGTCCTTTCCCGCTACGAGCAGGAGGTCCGCTACTGGGGAAACCGGGTGGGACACCCGGCCCTCCTTCGCCTCTTCGGCCTCTATCCGGGGCTCTCGGGCGAGATCCTCCACCGGGAGGAGGAGGCCCAGACCTTCATCGAGTTCTGCCGGAGCCGGTACCAGGAGACGACCTCAGGCGGCGAACTCTCCGGGAGGGTCGATCCGGTCCCCCATTCCGAGACCCCGCTCTTTCGCCTGGTCTTCGAGACCCGCCAGCTGGGCTACGAATCGACCCTGGTTCTCGACCCCGCCCTCTTCGGGGGCATGGTCGGCGGCGCCCGCTCTCTCAGGAGCCTCAAGGCGGAGTCCCTCCAGGGACCCTACCGGGTCCGCCAGAAGGAGTCGGGGGAGGAAGCGGTCTACGAGACTCCCGACCGGGCCCTTTCGGCGATTACTGGCCAGGTCCGCTCGAAGATCACCCTCCAGCGCTACAAGGGGCTGGGGGAGATGAACCCCGAACAGCTCTGGGAGACGACGATGGATCCGGCCAAGCGGACGCTCCTCAAGGTCTCCATTCCGGACTACATCGAAGCCGACCGGATCTTCACCATCCTGATGGGAGACCAGGTCGCCCCCCGGCGCGAGTTCATCGAACAGAACGCCCTCGACGTCTCCAACCTCGATATCTGACACCCCCGGAGGTCCTTTTTGGAACAGCTCCCCTTTGAAACAACGGTCTCGATCGACGAGGAAATCCGGACAGCCTACCTGAACTACTCCATGAGCGTCATCGTGGGCCGGGCCCTTCCCGACGCCCGGGACGGCCTGAAGCCGGTCCAGCGACGGGTTCTCTATGCCATGCACGAGATGGGAGTCCGTCCCGGCACGGCCTACCGGAAATCGGCCCGCATCGTCGGCGACGTCATCGGAAAATACCACCCCCACGGGGATACCGCGGTCTACGACACCGCGGTCCGCCTGGTCCAGCCCTTTACCCTCCGCTACCCCCTGATCGACGGCCAGGGAAATTTCGGCTCGGTGGACGGGGATGCCCCGGCCGCCATGAGATATACCGAAATCCGCCTCACCCGCCTGGCCGAGGAGATGATGACCGAGCTCGACGAGGAGACGGTGGACTGGGCGCCGAACTATGACGAGTCCATGGAGGAGCCCCGGGTCCTGCCGGCCTCCCTGCCCCTGCTCCTCTTGAACGGTTCCTCCGGCATCGCGGTGGGAATGGCCACCAACATCCCTCCCCACAACCTGACCGAGGTCCTCACCGCCCTTCTCCATCTCATGGATCATCCCGATGCCACAAGCGAGGACCTGATGGCCTTCGTCACCGGTCCGGACTTTCCCACGGGCGGGATCATCCTCGGCCGCTCCGGGATCGAATCCGCCTTCCGCACCGGGCGGGGTTCCATCGTGATGAGGGGAGTGGTCGATGTGGAGGACAGCACCCGGGGCGACCGGCAGAGCCTGGTCATTCGGGAGATCCCCTACCTGGTGAACAAGGCCCGCCTGATCGAAAAGGTCGCCGAGCTCGTCCGGGAGAAGAAACTCGAGCACATCTCCGACATCCGCGACGAGTCGGACCGGGATGGGATGCGCATCGTGATCGATCTCAAGCGGGAAGCCATCCCCCGCATCATCATGAACCAGCTTTTCCTCCTGACCCCGCTCCAGAGCTCCTTCGGATACAACGCCGTCTCGATCGTCAACGGCCGTCCCGAGACCCTGTCGCTGGCCGAATCCCTCCGGGTCTTTCTCCACTTCCGCCAGGATGTGGTCACGCGGCGGACCCTCTTCCGCCTCCGCAAGGCCCGGGAGCGCTTCCACATCCTCGAAGGCCTCCGGCGCGCCATC
>JAKAWK010000126.1 GCA_021827365.1 Nitrospirota bacterium | reverse complement strand
CGGTCCGCAAGGTCGCCGACTGGGTCCTCCGAATCCGGGATGGCCAGCTGATCGAAGAGGGACCTCCGGTGACGGATCTTGAGAAAGGACATCCATGACTCGCACGAACACCCTGTTGATTGTGTCGGGGCTTCTTCTCATGGGGGGGAGCTTCTTCCTTCCCCGGGGAGGGGCCGCTTCCTCCGGTGCCACGGGAGCTGGTGCCCCCCGAAACGCCCGGGTCGTGGCGGAGGGCCGCCTCATGGCCTGTCCCGACGCCCTGGCGACCGTCCGCTCCGAATACGCGGGAGCGATCGACAACTATCCCGCCCGGGAGCACGAAAGAGTGAAAAAAGGCCACCTGTTGGCCCAGCTCCGGGCGACCGATGTGGAAGCCCAGCTTGCCGAGGCCCGGGCCAGCCTCTCGGTCGATCAGGCCCGTCTGGCCCTGGCCCAGAATGAATTTCAGCGGGCCGAACATCTCTGGAAGAAACGGGCGACCTCCTTTGCCTCCTACGACAGCGCCCGGAAGACCCTGGCCATGGACCAGGCCCGGGTGGAACGGGGGGAGGCCGACGTGCGCCTCACGAAGGCGATCCTTGCCAAGACAAGGATCCTCTCTCCCATCGATGGGATGGTGGTGGCCCGCTATCACAACCTGGGGGAATATGTGAAGGTCGGATCCCGGATTGCGACCGTGGCCGATCTCTCAAGGAGCCGGGTCGAAGCAGAGGTGGACGAGTTCGACATCGGCCGGGTCAGGATCGGGGAGCCTGCAATGCTTCGGGCCGAAGGGATGGAGAAAGGCTATTCGGGGGTCGTGGTCTCGATCTCCGAGCGGGTGACGCGCAAGCACCTTATTCCCGAGGATCCCTCCCGCCCCACCGATACCGGGGTCGTCAGGGTCAAGATCGTCTCGGCCCAACCGCTTCCATTCAAGCTGGGACAGAAGGTCGATGTCCGGATCGATACGTCCCGAACCGTTGCTCTTCCGGGAGACTCGGAAAAAACCCGATGCAGCGGTCCCTGAGGATTCGTGTAGGGGAGAAGAGTCGGAGGGTCAGTTTTTCCAGGATATTTTCTGCCATATCTTTTTCAAATGATAATGGGAATAGGCTCTTAGGACGAGAATGGAAAGGTTTTCCGGCTGCCTTTTCTGCCTGTTCCAGGGTTTTGGCAAAATTAAACGACAGGAGTAGAGAGGGGGCTTCAACTCTGGGACAGGATTTGATCTGTCCCACCCGTTCGAACCCGAGCATCCGTTCATAAAATGCCACATGGCTGGGATTAACCTCCAGAACCCCGTCGGTATGTCCAAGAATTGGCCCTCCCGCCAACAGGGCCGCATGGAAAAGTCTGGCGAGTGAATGGGCCGATCCGTGGCCCGGGAGGATCGCAAGAGCATTGAACTCGCAGAGAATTCGACCCTTGTCCTTCAAACTGCTGATCTCGTCGGCATAGCTCTCCTCGGCCCTAAGTCCTCTCTCACCCGATCCCACCGTCACCGTTCCCAAGTCAGTTCCTTCCGAATCCGACAGAAGGAGTGTGGCATACCGGGGACCCTCCGGAAGCAGTCCTTCGGTACGATAACCTTTTTTGGCATACATCCGGGCAACCAGGGCCTCCGCCCGCGACAGGTCGGACGGGCTCTCGGCCAGGCGAAGAGTGAGGGTCCGGCCCGTGGGGCCGTCCTTGAAGGTCACGAGAGAGTCCTCTCCCAAAGGGGCGTCAATCAGGCAGGTTTTCATAGGGAACCTCGGACAGGGTTGTCTGCGGGCTCTTCCCGCAATTTTGTCCATTAAACACGAAGAGAGTCGATTTGTCGGTGATTTGCATCACAGTCAAACCTGGTTTCAGCGTTTCTCCCGAAGGACCTGACCTATTTTTTTGAAGGCGTGAAATTCTGAAAAAACTTACAATTCCTTTTTTTACTTCACTTTTTGGACGCCCTTGACCGCTGGGGGGTGGAAGAAGGAAATTTTTTTTGCACCTTCTTCACCCAGAATGTCTCCCTGGGATCTCCCCGGGGGGAATCCAGGGGATGCCGTCCATGAGCTGAATGATCCGGCGCATGGCGGGTCGGCTTCTTTTCTGGTTCGGAAGAGAATTCCTGATCGCCTTGTGGGTTTGTCGAAGCTATTTTTCAGTAAGGCAATGGACAAGAAGGGCCCGGCTCATGATCATGGTGAGGGCCATGATCCTCCGCTTCCGTTCAAAAAGAACGCCTCGGAGGTGAACTGGGGATCGTTAAAAACCCGAAATCCGGTCTTGATCGTCTTCCCAAGCCGAATATTCGGGCACTTCTAAAGTGCAAGGTCCAGAGGATCCCTTCTTCGAACCTCTGACATCGGGTTCGAATCAGACATCCCTCTTTCTGACATCGATCGGCCAGAAAGATTTAAACCATTTCAATAAAAAGAAATAATGCAAGATTTATACCATAAAGAAAAGTCATTTGTCCGGGAAAAACATGTCATGTTTTGATAAAAATTGACACATTTTATTCTCTGTTGTGAAAAGTATAAACGGAAATAGGATGTCAAAACTTATGACACTTGTTAAATTTACGGACGGTATTTGTATTTCCCCCTTTTCCGAGGGAATTGGACGGGGAAATGTCGGGGTCAGGCACCAGGAACGTCCCACGAAACCCGGACCGTTTTTGCACCAGGGCCAGACCCGTCTTGCCCTGCCGACACCCTCTCTGGGGAACCGAAGGGTTCTCTCGTCGATCGTCTCCCCAAGCCGAATCTTTCGGGCCACTCCAAAGCAAGCCTCAGGTGATCCCTTCTTCGAAGTTTCGATCACGGGGTCGAATCTGCCATCCATCCTTCTGACCTCGATCGGTCAGGAAGCATGGAATCTCGTTCAGAAAATAATAATCAATCTTTTGTTCTCAAAGAAAAATCGTTAAAAGAAAATCAGTGAAAATTCCCCCAGTTTCAAGGGAGAACTGATGGAGGTATGGAGGTGGATCATATAAGTAAGGGCTTGGAGAAAGGGGAGGCAGAGCGAAGGTTCCGGGAACTGCCGTCGAAACCTAAGCCGGAGGAGCTTCTTCCGGAGCGGAGTCTGGAGGATCGATCCCCGGAGTGAAAAGGGATCCCCCCTCATGAGGGCTCAGTCCGGCCCTGGCTCCGCCGGAAACCGCGCCGTAAGCTCTCTGGCCAGGGCATCAGAGGCCCGGGAGAGGCGATCCAGGATCTGGCGCATGACCGTTTTGGTGCCTCCGAAGGGATCGGAGATCTCAAGAGGGCCAAAATCCCAGGCCCCGAGCCAGGCGGATTTCCTGACGGCCCCCTCCCCGAAATCGAGAAGAAGATTCCGGTTTGTGTGGTCCATGAAGAGGATCAGGTCGGCCCACTCGGCAAGGAGCGGGCTTACGGTGCGCGAGCGGTGGCCGGAAAGATCGAGTCCGAAGGCCCGGGCCTCCCGGACAAAGTCCGAAGGGGTGGGAAGGTTCTCCTGGTGGGAGAGGCCGGCGGAGGAGACCTCGAAGCGTCGGGAGGGGAGCCTGCGCTTCAAAAAAAGCTCTGTCGCCGGGCTTCTGCAGAGGTTTCCGTGGCAGACCACCAGAATCCGGGGGTAGGCGGGCAGGGTCAGAAGGCGCGAGCGGGAACGGAGGCGCTCTTCTGAGGCTCCCTCGAGGAGTCCCCCGATGCGGGTGAGAAGGCGGCGGGAGATCAAAGGCTCCTCCCTCTCCCTAAAAAAGCTCCGGAGTTCCGGATTTTTCCAAGAATGCCAACCCGTTTTCCCATGAGGCAACGCCTTTCTTCTGGTGAATCCCCCACCGAAGAGGACTGGACCCCGGTTTGCCACCTCCCCCCCCAAGCTTTCAATCCCGAACCCTCCCTCTCTTATCCGGGCGCAATCAGGGCTTGTATTCGATGACCTGGGCATTGGAAAGAGAGATCCAGATCCCCTGACTGTTGGTCGCAATTCCTTTGGGAGCTGCGGGAAGGGAGTACTGGTAGCAGGGGGTCGCGGACGAACAGCCCGCGCTTGAAATGGCCGAAGAGGTGATTTCGACGGTGGTTTTGGTTCCGGCATCGATCACCCAGAGGTTGCCGGAGGAGTCGAAGGCGAGTCCCACGGGCTGGGTGAAGTGGGTGATTTCGGGACAGCCGCTGGAAGAGCTGGACACACAAGGCGGTTTTTCTGTGATCTCGACGATGCCGGGGGTGTAGGTTCCGGTTCCACTGTTGGCGATCCACGGGGTGGTGCCGGTCGGGTTGAAGGCGACGGCGACGGGATTGGAAAAGCCTGAATAGGTCGGGCAAGAAGAGGAGCAGGAGGTGGTGGTGCCAAAGGGAATTTCCGTGACCGATCCGGAAGTGGAGGAGTCGTTGGTGACCCAGACATTGCCGGAGGTGTCCACCGCAATCCCGGTGGGGGAGGTGAACCCGGAAAAGGTCTTGCAAGAAGAGCAAGAGGTGGCGCTAGCAGGAATTTCCGTGACCGAATTGCCCGTGCTGTTGGTGACCCAGACATTGCCGGAGGTGTCCACCGCAATCCCGGTGGGGGAGGTGAACCCGGAAAAGGTCTTGCAAGAAGAAGGAGGGGAGCAGGAGGTGTTGCCAACGGGGATTTTCGTGACCGATCCGGAAGTGGAGGAGTCGTTGGTGACCCAGACGTTGTGGCTGGAATCCACCGCGATCCCGGCGGGAGTGAATCCCAGGGAAATAAGAGGACAGTCGTTTGTGGTGGCACAGGAGGTGGCTGTGGAGGGGATCTCCAAG
>JAKAWK010000125.1 GCA_021827365.1 Nitrospirota bacterium | reverse complement strand
GATCGAATTACTTATCGTCTCCTGCGAGTCGCAACCTTTCTGAAGGACCGGAAGATCCCGGCTCCGGGGATTGAACAGCTGGGCATCTCCGGAGACCCCTATCGTGTTCTGGTGTCGACCATCCTGTCCCTCCGGACCCGGGACCGGGTCATGGAAGAGGCCTCAAAAAGGCTCTTTTCCATGGCCCCCGACCTCGAGCATCTGGCCCGGCTGTCGGAAGGGGAGATTCAGGATGCCATTTATCCGGTGGGATTTTACAGAACAAAGGCCAGAACAATCAAGCAAATCGCGAAAATGCTGATGGAAAACTTTCAGGGAGTTGTACCGTCCCTCCTCGAAGAGCTTCTCTCCCTGCCGGGGGTCGGACTCAAGACTGCCAACCTGGTCCTGTCCCAAGGGTTCGGTAACCATGCCCTCTGCGTCGACACCCATGTCCACCGCATCATGAACCGGTGGGGATCCCTGAGGACCGGATCGCCAGACGAGACCTTCCGGGTCCTCGATCAGGCGCTGCCCCCGGAGATCAAATCCGCCGTCAATCCCCTGCTCGTGTCCCTGGGCCAGGCCCTCTGCCATCCCCTCTCGCCGCGATGTTCCCTCTGCGTTCTTGTAGAGGAGTGCCCGAAGATTCAAGTGCTCCACCAAAGATAAATGGATTGGGATCTCGCTTAGGCCATTGGCGTCTTTCGAAAATCCCTGGTCCTGGCCTTTAATTCCTCTCACGGAAAAAGAAAAAGGGGAGGTTTCCCTCCCCTTTATTCATGGGCAGAGTGGCGACAGGGGTCCTGGTCAGCCCGGAATGGCCGGGGTCCGGTCTTCGAATCCCGTCACCGTATTGAAGTGGATGAAAACCGGAGCCTCCGGGTCCTCCTGGTGCTCGATCCGATCCGCCGGATCCACCCGGCCTTCCAGTTCGCAGCGAATGCACCGGGTCGACTCGATCCAGGCATCCTGGACCGTAAAGCCCGTCTCCACTTCGGCAAACCCCTGGCGCGAGGGAAGAGGAAGGGCCGGCATCGGCACCCTGTGGACATCCCCCAGGACGAAGGCGTCGTTGTCCACCTTCGGAAAATGGAAGGGGAAGGTCCGGTCGGGGTTTCCCTTCAGGTAGCGGTCGATGAAGACGGCGCACTGTTCTCCGTCCCGGATGGAGTGGATCACATCCAGGGGACCGGTCATGTTGTCGCCTCCGGCAAAGACCGCCGGACGGCTCTCGCTCATGAGGGTGTCGGGATCGACCTTGACTGTCCCCCATTTGTGGAAGCTGATTCCGTTCTTTTCGAAAACGGAGGTGTCCATGGTCTGTCCGATGGCGGCAACGACCGTATCGACGGGGATGGACTCGATCTGTCCCTTCACGGCCACGGGTTTTCTCCGGCCGCTGTTGTCGAAGTCCCGGGAAAGGGTGTTGACCTGGAAGTCGATCACCGTCTCGGTCGACCCGTCCTCGTTGGTCCGGTCCCGGATCTCAAGCGGCGCCAGGAGAAAGCGGAACTCGATCCCCTCATGCTCCGCCTCCTGAACCTCGAATTCATGGGCCGGCATCTCCTCCCGGGTACGGCGGTAGTATATTGTCACCTTTTCCGCCCCGAGGCGAAGGGCTGAGCGGGCCACGTCGATGGCCACATTGCCGCCGCCGATCACCGCCAGCCTCTTGCCGACCTGAACCGGTTCGTCGGTCAGGGCCTTCCGGAGGAACTCGATTCCGTTCTGGACCACCGGATGTTCCTCACCCTTCACCCCCATCTTCTGGGGCTTGTGGGCTCCGATTCCTATGAAGGCGGCATCATATCCTTCCTTGAAGAGATCTTCCAGGGAGAAGTCCCGGCCGAGAGCCGTGTTGGTCCTGAAGGTCACGGGAAGTCCCTCGAAGATGCCGAGCTCCCAGTTGAGGAGTTCTCGCGGGAGCCTGTAGGCCGGAATCCCCACGGCAAGCATGCCACCGACCACGTTGTACTGCTCGAAGACGGTGACCTTGTACCCCATGCGACCGAGATAAAAGGCGCAGGTGAGGCCCGCCGGGCCCGATCCAATGATGGCAATCTTCTTGTCGAGATCTGCCGCCGGCTCGTAATGAGGCCTGATCCCCTGGTTGTACTCCCAGTCGTAGGCAAAGCGCTTGAGCCCGTTGATCGCGATCGGTTCGTCGAGATCTCCCCGCCGGCAGGGGCCTTCGCAGGGACGGTAGCAGGTCCGGCTGATGATGCCAGGGAATGGAAGACGCTCCCGGATCGTCTCCAGGGCCTCCTTGAACTCTCCGCGAAAGATCTGGGTGATGTAGCGGGGAATGTCGATTCCTACCGGGCATTCATGCTGGCAGGGCGCATAGACGATTTCCTTGCAGGACTGGGAGACGCACTTCTTCCGCTTGATATGATCCTCGTACTCGGTCCGGAAATAACGGATGGTCGAAAGAACCGGGTTGGGGGCGGCCTGGCCCAGTCCGCACAGGGAATTGGCCTTCACGTAGGTGGAGAGGTTCACGAGATCGTCGAGATCCTTCATCTCCCCACGACCCTCGCTGATCCGCTCGATCATGTCTAGCATGACCTTTGTTCCGTCGCGGCAGGGGGTACACTCCCCGCAGGACTCGTCCTTCGTGAAGGTCATGAAGTATTTGGCCGTGTCGACGATGCAGTTCGCCTCGTCGAGAACGATGATCCCGCCCGAGCCCATGATCGCCCCGGCTGAAATCAGCGACTCGAAGTCGATCGGAGTTTCGATGAGATTTCCGGGAATGCAGCCTCCCGAAGGGCCTCCCAGCTGGGCCGCCTTGAACTTCTTGGTTCCGCTCATTCCGCCGGCGATCTCGTAGACGATCTCCTTGAGGGTCGTCCCGGCGGCCACTTCGATCAGTCCGGTCCGTTTGATCTTTCCCGTCAGGGCAAAGGTCTTCGTTCCCTTTGTCTTCTCCGTCCCGAAGGAGGCGTACCACTCGGGCCCCCCCAGGATGATGTGGGGAACATTGGCCAGGGTCTCGACATTGTTGATGACGGTGGGATGGCCCCAGACTCCCTTCTGGGCCGGGAAGGGCGGCTTGGGCCACGGCATGCCGCGGTCCCCCATCAGGGAGGCCAGGAGGGCGGTTTCTTCCCCGCAGACATAGGCGCCGGCCCCTTCCTTGATCTCGATGTCGAAACTGAGGGAGGTCCCGAAGATGTTCTTCCCCAGAAAGCCCCGCTCCCGCGCCTGTCCGATGGCCCGGGAAAGGAGCTTGATGGCATGGGGGTATTCGGCCCGGCAGTAAATATAGCCTTTTTGGGCATGTCCGATGGCGAAGGCGGCGATGGTCATCCCCTCGAGGACGGAATGGGGATCTCCCTCCAGCACTGAGCGGTCCATGAAGGCCCCGGGGTCTCCCTCGTCAGCATTGCAGACGACATATTTTTCGTCCCCCTGGGACTGAAAGGTGAATTTCCACTTGAGACCCGTCGGGAACCCCGCACCGCCCCGTCCCCTGAGCCCCGAACGGGTGATGACATCGACCACCTGCTCCGGAGTCATGGTTTTCAGGACCGTCTCCAGGGCCTTGTACCCGTTCGTGGCCAGATAGTCCTCGATCGAGGAGGGGTCGATGACCCCGCAGCGACGGCTCACGATCTTGTTCTGTTTCCGGAAATAGTCCGTATCGTTGAAGGCGGGAACTCCTTCGTAGACTTTTCCCCCTTCTTCTCCGGCCTGCCCGAAGGCCAGTTCCGGAAAAACGGTCTGGTCAACAAAATGGGCCTTGAGGATCGACTCCACCGCCTCCACCGTCACCTGGCGGTAGGTCACTCTTGCCCGTCCTTCCATCTGGACCTCAAGAAGGGGCTCGTTATGGCACATCCCGACGCAACCGGTCGGGTGGACGGTGACGGGATAGCCCTTTTCGGCGACCAGACGCACCACCTCGTCGTGGATCTTCCTGGCCCCGCTCGCGAGCCCACATGTCGCCATGCCGATGTAAATCGCTGAGGTCTTGTCCATTTCAGAGCCTTTCTATGAGATCGTTTTCAAGACAGACAGAAATCATGCCCTGGTAACCAATGTGCCATATGGAGTCTACGGATATTCGAAGGTCAGGATGATACGGAAAAAATTTCATGGGCCCCCTCCACATTGAGGAGAACAGACCCGGTCCGTCCAGGGGAAGCCTCTTCCGCCGTCGTGGAGGAAGTCCGGACCCGTACCGGTATTGAATTGCATCCAGGCGATTCCTGGATCAACCCAGGAGGCCTTTTATTCGGACTTTACCACGACAACGGAAGGATGTGCAAGACCTGGACGGCCAAAATCCCATCTCTCAGGATTCCCCGACAGAGGTGCGGAGAGCGAGAGGCTGAAGGGCCGAAAAAAGGAGGGCGCTGGCATCCTGGAGCTGCGGCCCCTTCCACCTCGACCGGATCTCGACCGTCATGACACTGGGGGTCATCGTCTGGGGAAAGATCTCGACCGGTCCCGCCAGGCGATCGTCGGAGGCCTGAAGGGAGGAAAGGGCGGATTTGAGCGACGCAAGATCAAAGGTTGCCGGAAAATCGGCATAGAGCCGGAACGGCCTCTCGGTCATCCCCTCCTCCCGGAGGACCATGGCCTGCAGCATGATGTTGTTGGGAATGAGCATCTCTCGACCGTCCTCTGCGGAGAGGCGGGTATAGATCTTTCCGATTTCAAGAACAGTGCCCCGGTGTTCCGGAGAAACCATCCCGTGGGGATAGGTCGCCGCAAGGCGGGGGTATTGCCAACTCATGAAGGAGATCCTCTAGATC
>JAKAWK010000124.1 GCA_021827365.1 Nitrospirota bacterium | reverse complement strand
ACGTCCAGCTTTCGAGAAGGTCCAAAAGTTTGGTGCAAAGGGAATACGAGGGAGCATTTTTTTCAGGTCGGCCGCATACCGGTCCCGGTATTCCGGAGAATGAAGCACCCCGTAAACGTAATAGAAAAGGTCCTCCTTGGATATTTTCCGGTCCTGATAGTGGTCTCGGAAGTTGGTAAGAGCCGAATCCGCAATGGCGTCCTTTTTGACAAAGCTTTCACTCGGTGCCTCTTCTTTGAAGATCCTGTTTCTCCGGCCGGTTTTCGGTTCATAGAGGTAGAGAGGGAAACACTGGGCATTAGCTAACAATTGCACATCAGGCAAAACATTCACGATGAGGCAGGAAAAATCTTTGTTTACCCCGATCCCCGTCACTGAAATAGCAAGATTTTCGTGATGGGGAGAGGGAAACAATTTTTCCTTAAAATACTCGTTAAATTGGCGATTGTAATAAATCCATGATTTACAGAAGGGACGATAAAGTGATATTCCAACTTCTTCCGCCTGAAACTTGCCCTTTTTCCCTTGAGCAATATCTTTAATCAGTCCTCTTGTCCACTTGATCTTTTTGGGATCCGTATCTATCAGTTCTTGTGCTTTCTTCTCCGCGTTTTTTCCTTCTTCCTGGCATTTTGCGCTAAAGGAATCCACCTGAGAATTATAGAAGTCGATCATCCGACGGACATTGTCTTCCAATCCTTTTTTGCTGAAGTTGTAGACCCAGACATCCCTGTTGGTCTGAACGCCATTTGAGCGCATTGCAAAAATTGCATTCGGCGCATCGTTGAGCGGAACGAGATCTCCAAAATCTTCGCTCCTCGCGTTGATCCAATCGTGATGCTCGTTGGGAACGATCTTCTCCCAGGGGATAGACTCGATGCTCCCGAAACCGACCACCTTGGCCAGCTTCTCTTCCCGGCTCAGGTAATCTCCGATATCGTGGTAATGGATTTCGCAGGGCCCTTGTTTCTTCGGGTTCTTCACCAGGAGCGTGATCGCGATGGTAGCCCGGCTCCCGGATTCGAAGATCTTGCCCCCTTCCTTGCGGGACAGTTCTCCTGATGTTCTTTGATTTCCTCTCAGATTAAACACATAAATCCCCGTGAACTCCCTGGCCAGCGTCTTACGGAACCCGTCCATCGTGTTCCCGTCGATCCAGCCCCCGTTGGTGACGTAACAGATCACGCCCTGCTTCCTGATCCGGTTGCCGGACCAACGGAAAGCCCGGATGTAGCTGTCGTACAGGCTGTTCTTGTTGACGGCCGTCGATCCGGCTGCGTAAGTGTCCCGGATACTTTTATCCAGCCTTGAGTAGGAAAGGTTCTGGTTGTTCTGGTTGGAGTCTCCCTGGTTGGCTCGATAGGGCGGATTCCCGATGATGACCCGGATATCGGCCTGGTTTTGTCGGTCTGCCCGTGCGTTGTTCTCCTCGAGGAACTTGGGAAACATCTTGGGCTTTCCGCCCTCACCCATCTGAAAGGTGTCCCCCAGGACCATCCCCGGGAACGACAGGCTCTCTCCGGTGGCCTGAAAATAGGCTGACTCGATGTTGAGCGAGGCGATGTAGTAGGCCAGAAGAACGATCTCCGTTGCGTGCAATTCCTCACGGTATTTGTAGGGGAGACGGTCGGACGGAATGATCCCGCTCTGGATCAGGCGAGACAGGAAGGTTCCGGTTCCGGCAAAGGGATCGAGGATATTAACCCCTTGATCGGATAAGCCCACTCCAAATTCCTGCCGGAGCATGGCATCAGCGCTATGGAGGATAAAGTCCACGATAGGGACGGGCGTGTACACAACTCCCCGGAGATCACTCAACTTGGGAAAGGCTGCTTGAAAAAAGGTCTCGTAAAGGTTTCGGATCACATCCTGTCGGGACTTGTCGCTCTTGGCCAGCGCCACCCTTTCCCGGACGTTCTGGTAGAACTTGTCGAGGCCGGAGGTTTCTCCATGGAGCCCGTGCCTGTCGAGAATCCAGAGGATTCGCTGCATGGCCTGGGACATGGGGTTGCTGTCGATGAAGGATTGGCTTGGGAACAGGGCCTCGAAGACCGGGCGGGTGATGATGTGCTGGACCAGCATGTCGACAATATCCTGATCGCTGACCGCCGGATTCATGGTGAGGCGAATTTCTTTCCCGAAATCCTCGAGGGCGGATTTCGCCTCCGGATCCTTCAGAACATCGATCACCCGGGCCTCGATCGTTTCGGCGGTCCTGGCCACGTCCCGTGACCAATCCTGCCAGTATTCCCGATCCCCCATCTTCTGGGGAATGACTCCGTAAACCGCCTCTCCGAGCTGGTCGACGGGGATCGGAGGGAAATCCAAGGAGGGGATTTCGGAGGAGGATTTTTTCGTGTCCCTCTCCCGGTCGTCTCCTGTGATGACGGAGATTCTCTTCCGGTATTCCGAATCGTCCACTAACCGTTCATCGTGGGCCCGGAGGGCCTTCAGGACTTTCCAGATGTTCTTGAATTGCGGGTCGTTCTCGATGAAGGCATCGAGGTCGGCGATTTGATCGGACGGGATCCCGACGGGCAGGATGATGTAGCCGTATTTCTTCCCGGGACTTTTCCGCATGACCCGGCCGACGCTTTGGACCACATCGACCATAGAATCCCGGGCGTCGAAGAAGAGAACGGAATCCAGAGAGGGAACATCGACCCCCTCCGACAGGCACCGGGCATTGGTCAAGACACGGCACTCGTTGGAGGCCTCCGGGGCCGCATCGAGCCAACGGATCCGCTCCAGCCGGCGGTCGATGTTCATCCCGCCGTCCACATGTTCGAAATGACAGGTCAACCCATCACCATGGTTGTCGAGATAAAGGTTTACGACCTCCTGAAAACATGCGGCCAGTTCACGCGAGCTTTTGATGGTGTGGGAAAAGGCCACCCCGCTCTTCATGGGAGGATCCCCGGGGTCGAAGGCCGGCCGGCCATCGTCCGAGGTGACGCCCTCCTTGGCCAGGGCTTTCCAGGCCCCCACGATCTTGGCCGCGAACCGCGCCTGGATCGCTTTTCCGCTCTCGAGGGTGTAGGCGTTGGCCAGCTCCTGCATTCGCTCGTCGGTCATGGCCACGATGATCACCTTGAAGTCCGACAGGATCCCTTGCTGGACGGCCTGGCCGAAGCTCAGGGTGTGGAGGGTCGGGCCAAAGCGCGTCTCATCATCCATGGAGTAGACAAGGGCCTCATTTTCGCTGGCTCTCTTCTTTGTTTTTTCGGTGAAGATCCGGGGAGTGGCCGTCATGTAGAGACGCTTCCTGGCCTGGACGTAAGAATCCTCGTGAACCATCATGAAGGAAGAGAGCTCTCCCGCCATCGATTGGGGGGTATAGCTCCCGCCCTCTTTTTCGGCTTTCTGTTTTTTCCGGGCGATGACGCTTTCCTTGGCCTCATAGGACAGTTCGATCCCGGTTGTCCGGTGGGCCTCGTCGCACAGGACGAAATCGAACGGGGAGAGACCAAATTTCTGGGCTTCCCGGATCACCTCCATGGACTGGTAGGTGGTCAAAATGGCCGTGATTCCCGTCGGATAGGGTTTGGAGGCATGCCGGGTCAGTTTTTCCGGATCCGTCGTGGCCGGGTAGGCAAGGTCATAGACCCGGAGGTCTTCTTCGTCTTTTCCGATCCGGGTATCCGAGCAGACGGCGAAGAAGCGCATCGGGACCAGGGATTCACGGGCCCACTCCCGGAGAGTTTGGGAGAGAAGTGTGATCGACGGAACGGCGAAAAGGACGCTCCCGCCGCGGGGAACGACCTTCTCGACGATCCGGAGGCCCGTGAGCGTTTTTCCCGTCCCGCAGGCCATGATGAGCTTTCCGCGAGAATTGTTTTTCAGTCCCTCCAAGACGTCGGATTTGGCACTTTCCTGGTAGGGACGAAGGGATTTCCTGGGAAGGAGCAGAAGCGGGGCATCTGGTGAGACGAACTGCCCCCAGTCCACCCCGCTCTCTTCGAGGTCGACCAGGTTGATTCGGGATACCGGAATGGTTTGATCGAGAAGGAGGTCTTCCGCGTGGGAACTCCAGTTTTCTGTCGTCGAGACCACAATTCGGCGTGAGAAGATAGGGCGGGTTGTTCCGGGATGGGCTTTTCCGGAAAAGGAGATGAAATTTTCAAGTTCAGCCCGGTTCAGATATTCGTTCGGCTCGTAAAACTTGCACTGGATGGCGACAAAGCCTTCCTCATCCAATGCGACGAGGTCGATCCCTTTGTCTTGAGCCGTGAACCCCCATTCAGCGAGGTGAGGGCAATCCTTCCAGAGCCAGACTGCCTGGAATCGGTGAGCATATTCCGGAGCGGCTTTGAGAAAGGAGCGAATCAGGCGTTCGAAGGAATCCCCAAGGGCTCGTTTATCACGTGCGTCATGGCGAAGCCTTCCCAGAACGTCTTCAATTCGCATATCACCTCCTTATTTATGACCAACCAACGACTTTTAAAAGATCTCCTTTTAACCAAGAATTACGTTCGGCTTCCAATTCGACCTTTTTTTCTTGAGCTTTTATAAACGTTTCTCTGGAAATTACTTTTTCCAAAAACTCAAACTTGTTGTATTGGGCTGTTGGAACAAGCTGGGCCGAAACGGGCCCATTTAAAACCAAACCTGAGATTATTTGTGCCACTTGGGAAAGAGTACGCTGAGCCGACCATATATCATTCCAAGTAGGATTAAGCTCTTTCCAAGTTGGGTGGTCCTGGTTTCCTGCATGGGCAATATTTTGGTGACTCCATTCGGTAACCTTATCGATACCGCTTCCACTA
>JAKAWK010000023.1 GCA_021827365.1 Nitrospirota bacterium | reverse complement strand
ACGAAATCGACCTAAACGACGTCCATATGCCTCCCCTTGCCCGGAGAATCACCCTGGGGGTCTTCGCCCTCCTGATCGTCGGGCCAATCGTCCTGTTTGTCTGGTACTGGATCTTTCCTCCCAAGGTCCCCCCCCAGCCCCTTCCCGTGGTCCAGGTCCAGCCGGTCCGGCTCCGGACGCTTCACCACAAGGCCACGATCCCGGCGGGAATCGAGTCCTTCCGCAAGGCGATTCTTTATGCCCACGTTCCCGGCTACCTCAAATACCTGAATGTGGACAAGGGGGACTATGTCCACAAGGACCAGGTGCTGGCCTACATCCAGGACCCGGAGCTCTACCAGACCTACCAGAGGACGGTCGCCCGGGTCCGGATCGCCGATCTCACCTACCACCGGATCAAGAAGGTCTGGCTCGACCATCCGGCCCTCATCTCGAAGGAGCGGGTCCAGCAGAAACTCGCCGCCTATCTGAAGGCCGTGGCCGAAATGCGCCACGAGGAAGCCCTGATCTCCTACAAGACCATCCGGGCCCCCTTCGACGGGATGATCACCCACCGCTATGTGGATCCCGGGAAGCTGATTTCTGAGGGAACAAACGCGACCACCACCGCCCAGCCCCTGGTGACCCTCGAGCAGGTGGACACCCTTCGGGCCTATGTCTGGGTTCCAGCCGATGTCGCCCCCAAAATCCGGCGGGGACAGCGGGTCAAGGTCCATTTCGCGGGGCTTCCCCACCAGACCTTCTGGGGTCGGGTCACCCGGTACGATTTCGCGGAAAACCAGAGAACCCGGACGATGCGCACCGAGGTCGACATGGACAATCCGGGATTCGTCATCCATCCGGGAATGTACGGAAAATTCACCTTTTATCTCCAGCGCTTTCCCGATTCCATCCTCATCCCGGGAATGGCTGTCATGGCCCGCCGGGACAAGCCCTATTCCGTCATGATCGTCAGAGACGGAAAGGCTCTCGAGGTTCCCGTTGTGTTGGGGATCGACAACGCCAAGTGGGTCCAGGTTCTCTCGGGGCTGTCGGCAGGAGACCAACTGGTTCTGGCCGGGAAATGGCACGTTCATTCGGGAGAGAAGGTCAGGGTGGTGCCCTACAAGCCGGTTCCGTACCGGCCCGCGCGCCAGCTGTAATACGGTTCCGGGCCCGGGTCTCTTGAGATCCGGGCCCCAAAGGAAGGACAGGAGGGTATGGTCTTTGTGAAAAAACGCACCCATGAAGGAAAAAATTCGGGGTTGTCCGGCAGGAGCTTCCCTGAAATTCGGGTGAAGCGGAAATGGCTCTATTTCTTTGTTCTTTTGGGGCTGTTCCTAGGCCTTCCCCCCTTGGCCTATTCGGAAAACAGTACCGTGATCTCCTCTTCGGACGTTCCCCCCGGGACCCTTTCCATAGACGAGGCGGTCCATTTTGGCCTGACCCACCACCCGAAGCTCTTCTGGTTTACCCATGCGGTCAAAAAGCAGGGAGCGAAGGTCAAGGTGTCGAAGTCCCACTTCTTCCCCCATGTCGGGGCAGGAGCCCTCTATGGAATTGCCAACCCCGGACTGGGCAATGAATATATCAACAACCTGAACTTCGTGACTCCGGTCTTCCCCATGGATTACGCCAAGATGGGTCCCCTTTCGGCACCCAACGAATCCATGGCACTCGCGACCATCGGGGTCAACCAGATGCTCTTCGACTTCGGAAAGTTCGAACACCGGGTCAAGCAGAGGCTCGCGGGAAAGCGTGCCTCCGAATTCTGGCTCTACAGCCAGGAGGCCTGGGTCATCCTTCAGGTGAAGGAGGCCTACTATCATGTCCTTCTCGACCGGAAGCTGATCGAGGTCTACCAGAAAAATCTCGAACAGAGAAAACTTGTGAAGAATCTGACCAAGGCCCTCTACCAGTCGGACTACCGCTCCCAGCTCGACTACGACCTGGCCCAGGTTGACTACGAAAAGGCCCGGGCCTTACTTGAGTCCGAGAAGGACGATCTCGTGGCCCAGATCGCCCATTTAAACGACGCCATGGGGCTGGGCCAGACGGGCCGTCCCGACTACACGCTCACCGGCCGCCTGGGCCATGTGTCGGAGCTTTTGACGGGAAGCGACGAAGCCATCACCCGGGGCCTGACCTACCGCCCCGAGATCAATGCCTTCAGAAACCTCTTCAGGCAGGACAAGGAACGGACACGCTTTGAGCGGGCGCAGCATTATCCCCTGATTTCGGCCTTCGGAAGCTTCGGTTTCATGGGAAATCTGGTTACCAACAACAGCTATTCTCCCGGATTGTGGTCCGGGGGGGGAACGATCACCATTCCCATTTATACGGGGGGAATGATCCGCGGTCTGACGGAACGGGCCCACGAGAAGGCGCGTGAACGTCGATACGGGATATCCGACTGGTCCCATAATATCCGCTATCAGGTCGTCCGGGCCCGGGCCCGGACCCAATCGGACCTGGCGGATATCCGGGCCTACACCGAGGCAGTGAAGGAGGCGAAGCTTGCGCTTGTCCTTGCCAACAAGCGCTACTCCGCCAATCTCATCTCGATCGTTGCGCTCACCCTGGCCGAGGTCTATCTCCTGAACACCGAAGCGTCGCTTGCGACCTATCAATACCGCTACCAGGTCGACCGGGCGACGCTCAGATTCGCCGAAGGAGTCGACTATCTGAACTATCTTCCCGACGTCCGGAAGAAGGTCGTAGGTCGTGATCCCGTGAAGGAATGACGGGTTGACCGGATTTTGTCCCCCTTGTTATTGTGAAGGGATATGAAACGGGAATGGTCCCGGCAAAAGGGAAGACGGATGTGGAGGAGTCAGTGTGGAAAAGGTGATCATATTGGGAACGGGACCGGCGGGGCTTACGGCCGCCCTTTATACGGCACGGGCTTTTTTGACGCCTCTGGTTCTTGAGGGCCCCCAGGCGGGTGGCCAGCTCACCATCACGACCGAGGTCGAGAATTTTCCGGGGTTCCCGGACGGGATCACCGGCCCCGAGCTGATCGAGCGGATGCGGGCCCAGGTTCAGAGGTTCGGGGCCAGAATCGAGCCGGCGGTCATCGAGAGGGTCGAGAGGCGGGAGGGCGGGGGATTCCGGGTCATCACCGACGAAGGATTGGTTCATGAGAGCTGGACGGTGATCGTGGCCACAGGGGCGTCGGCCAAGTTCCTGGGGCTTCCGTCGGAGAAGGCCCTCATGGGCGCGGGGGTCTCCGCCTGTGCCACCTGTGACGGGTTCTTTTTTCGTGACAAGGAGATCGTCGTGGTCGGCGGAGGGGACACGGCCCTTGAGGAGGCGCTGTTTTTGACCCGTTTCGCCACAACTGTCACCGTCATTCACCGCAGGGATACCCTTCGCGCCTCCAAGATCATGCAGGAGAAGGCCTTCGAGAACCCGAAGATCAGATTTCTCTGGAACAGGGAGATCCTCGAGATTCTCGATGTCTCGAAACAGCAGGTCACCGGCGTCCGGATCAGGGACACGAAGACCGGCGAGGAATCGATCCACGCCTGCAGCGGCTTTTTCGTGGCCATCGGCCACAGCCCGAACACGGCCTTCCTCCATGGAATGGCGGAAACGGATGGCGTGGGATACCTGAAGACGACCTCCGGGACCAGGACCAGCGTCCCGGGCCTTTTTGCCGCCGGAGATGTCTCCGATCCCGTCTACCGTCAGGCGATCTCGGCTGCGGGCACAGGCTGCATGGCGGCGATCGATGCGGAGCGCTTTCTCGAAGCCTCCGGCGTCGAAAAGAGGTAGCCGCGCTTGAAATTCCTCAAAATTGTGGCACTGACGGTCTTTCTGGCTCTGGTCTATCTGGGCGGGGACCTCATCGCGAACAACGCCGCCTTCATCAATACCCCGGGCCCCTTTAAGCGGATCCATGTCTATTTCACCCTGAACCGGGCCTGGACCACGGGGGGATATCCCCTACCCGAGGTGAGCTCACAGATATTCTACGGGGATCCGGACAAGCTAATTGCCAACATCACGCACTCCATCGGGAGCTTTTCCGGGTGGCGGATCGAGAAGACGACTCCCGGCCACCTCGTTGTCCGGGTCCAGCCCTCCTTCTGGCACCATGCCTCCCGGCTCGATGTGACACTGTCTCCCGTGCGGGGGGGCCTGCGAATGGACATGACCGCCACCTCCCGGTCGGGATTTCCCGACCTGGGGGCCGACCGGAACTACATCCTGAACCTGTTTCATGAAATCGGAGACGAAAATGCGATCCATCCTCCGGTCTGACCGGCGATCCCTTCTGATGATCCTTCTCCTGGGGGGGCTCTTATCCTTCGGACCCATCGGTCTGGCCGCTTCCGGCGCGTCTCCGGAAGAGGCCTCTCCCGGACCGGTGACCCAATATTCCACCCTTGCGCTTCCGGTGAGCAATTTCGGCTTCAGAGGGGTCGCCCGGGAGCGGTCGGGGGCCCTCTATGTCGCCTCGGCGCTCAAAAACGGAATCTATGTCCTCCCTCCCTCCTGCCGGAATGAAGACTGTGCAACCCTGATCCCGCTTGAGCCTTCCCTGAGCGATCCCGGGGATGTCGTGGTCGACCCGGAGCGGGGTGGCGCCTATGTCCTTCTGCGTCTCGGGGGCCGGGTGATCTATGTTCCTCCCCGGTGTCTCTCCAAATCCTGCCTCCGGACCTTTCGTCTTCCGGAACGTCCGACCTATCCCTTCCGCGCCGTCTATGATTCCGGAAGGCATCGGCTGGCCGTTCTTGACCGGCTGGGAAAGCGGGTGGTCTTCCTTTCCGGAGACTGCGCCGGCCGCCATTGCCTCTCCTTTTTCCGTCTTCCGTCTTCCGGGTCCCCGTCGGGCATCGCATACGACCCGAAGAGAGGAGATCTCTGGGTGACCTTTGTCCACCCCGGGGCGATCCTGCGGATCCCGGAAGGCTGCCGGAAGACTGCCTGCGGCGTGGCCCTAACCGGATCTCTCTTTAGTCAGTCTCCGGCTTCCCCGGGGATTTCTCTCCGTGAGGACCGGCTCTATCTGAGCCTGAAAAATGGCGCGGCATTGGGATGGATCAATCTGGGCAAGGCTTCGCCCCATCTCCGGATCAGGGACCTCGAGCCGACTTCCGGGAAAATTTCTCGCCTACTGGCCCTTTCTTCGGGGGGAATCTTTCTCGTGACCGGGGGAAACCACCCCCACGCCGGATATTTTCGCTCCTCAAAGTCCTGTCAGGAGGGGTGTTTCGACCTCCGTCTCTTCCCCCTCCCCAACGGGACTCCGGCCTCACTCTCATTGGGGGGGAGACAGGACCTCTGGATGACCGTCGACGATCGGGACGCCCTCTTCCGGATGAGCCTCTCCTGCAACCGGAAGGGTGCCACCCTGTCCCCACAGTGCGTCAGCAAGATTCCCTTTGAAAAGATCGAGACCCTCTACCACTCCCGGTACCACCAGGAGATCCAGGTGCCAAAGGAGCCCTCTCCCGACCTCTCCCGTCCCTCCGACTGACGGCTTTCGGGAGCCAATCCGGAGAGTTCTCCGTGCGACCCGGGCCCGGGATCGAATTTAAAGAACCCGAACCGAAAGGAGACCTCCCATGCTCTCGAAAAAACGCCCTATCGCCACCCTCTCCCCCGAAGAACGCCTTCTCTCCCTTACCTACGGGAGCCGCTCCTTCTCCCGGGAGATTCCCCGGTTCGAAATTCCCATGGAAGGAGTTCCCGCCGAGGCAGCCTACCGCCTCATCACCGATGAGCTGAATCTTGACGGAAACCCCGCCCTGAACCTGGCGACATTCGTCACCACCTGGATGGAGCCCGAGGCCGAACGGCTGATCGGCTCGACCCTCAACAAGAATCTGGTCGACCAGGAGGAATATCCCCAGACGGGCGTGATCCAGGAGCGGGTGGTCAACATGCTTTCACGCCTTTTTCATGCCCCGAAGGGAGAGGGAGGAATCGGCACCGCGACGGTCGGCTCCTCGGAGGCCATCATGCTGGCCCTCCTCGCCCACAAGACCCGATGGAAAAAAGAGCGCCTCGCCCGGGGACTTCCTGCCGACCGTCCCAACATCATAGCCTCAAGCGGCGTTCACGTCGTCTGGGAGAAGTTCGCCCGCTACTTCGAAGTTGAGCTCAGGCTCCTTCCGATGGGGGGGGAGCGGTTTACCCTCGATCCCGAGGCGGTGGAGAAGGCGGTCGACGAGCGGACCATCTGCGTGGGGGCGATCCTGGGATCGACCTACACCGGCCATCTCGATCCGGTGGAGGAGATCGACCGGGTCCTGTCCAGGGTTCGGGAAAAAAAGGGTTGGGAGATTCCGATCCATGTGGACGGAGCGAGCGGGGGATTCGTCCTTCCCTTCCTGGAGCCCGATCTCCGCTGGGACTTCAGGCTTCCCCATGTCCGCTCCATCAATGTCTCCGGCCACAAGTACGGTCTCGTCTACCCGGGGATCGGCTGGCTTCTCTTCCGGGAAGAGGGGGATCTCCCGGAAGAGCTGGTCTTCCGCGTCAATTATCTGGGAGGGGAGGAGGCCACCTACACCCTCAATTTTTCCCGGGGAAGCTCCATGATGCTTGCCCAGTACTACATGCTTCTCCGGCTGGGGGTCGAGGGATACCGGCGCATTCACGCCACCTCGAAGGCCAACGCACGGTTTCTGGTCGAAGGGCTCGCTCTGGATCCCCGGTTCAGGGTGGTCGGCCCGGCCGACCACCTCCCGATCGTGACCTTCGAGGTCGCCTCCGGAACAGGATTTTCCGCCTCGGAACTTTCGGAAAAGATCCGGGAGCGAGGCTGGATCATTCCCGCCTATACCCTTCCTCCCGACCTGATCGAACGCTCCGTATTGCGGGTCGTGGTCAAGGAGAATTTCAGCCGGGACATGGCCGATATTCTTCTGGCGGATATCGACCGGGCCGCGGGTTCCTTGTCGGGCAGAGCCCTCACCGGACACCGGGTCCGGGGCAGACATGGGGTTTGCTGAATAGGACCGGGTCAGGAATTTTTCCTGAAATCGGGAGATTCGGGGCAGCCGGGAGTCCTCAAGGATCAACCCGCGCTCCCGTGGATTCGGAGGTATCACACTCCTAGGCCGTATTTCCGCCGTGATTTTCCCCGGTCCACTGACTTCCGGGATTCTTGTCTTTTCTTCTCTCGACCGTTAGTCTGGACAAATCTTCCGGGCATTTCGGACCTCCTTTCCCGACTCCTGCCCTGACCGGAAGGTAATCCTCCATAGAAAAGCGCTCAGGAGGGCAAGTCGGGGGGCGCGAGGCGGGATTTCCCCGAGGAGACGAAAGGAGAAGCATTTTGGACGACCGAGAGACCCTCTCCCAAAAAGACATGACCTCTCCCCCCTCCCCCGGACCCTCTGTGGCCGAAGGACGCCGGCGGGTCCGGATCGAGCGGATCTTCCCTTCGGTTGATGGCGGGAGATACCCGGTCAAGCGGATCCCGGGAGAGCCCCTCGAGGTGGAGGCGGACGTCCTGGCCGACGGCCATGAACCCCTGCGGGTCCTCCTCGAAGTCTCTTATGAGGGGGAGGCCGTCTGGGAGACCCAGACCATGGTCCCGGAGGGAAACGACCTCTGGACGGGGCGCTTCCTCATTCGCCGGGAGGGAGTGGCAAGTTTCCGGATCCGGGCCTGGATCAGCGAGGTGGCCCACTGGCAGGACGGGTTATTTAAAAAAGTCCGGGCCGGACAGCGGGAGGATTTCGAATCCTGGCTTCTGGAGGGGGCGGAGATCATCCGCATTCATCTGGCTCGCGCCCCGAGGGGAGCCCGGACATCCGATCTCATCCAATGGCTCTCGCTGTGGGAGAAGGAGGGGGATCTGGACCAGAGGGTGGCCCTCGCGCTGGACAAAGGGCGGGGAGAGGAGGCCTCGGCCTTTCCCGATCCCCGTTTCGTGACCCTCTCGGAGACCTTTCGGGTCCATGTCGAACGGGAGCGGGCCCTCCGGGGCGCCTGGTACGAGTTCTTTCCGAGGAGCTCCGGAACGGTTCCGGGGCTTCACGGAACACTGACGGATGCCGCCCGCCGCCTTCCGGCCATTGCCGCCATGGGATTCGACGTGGTCTATCTTCCCCCCATCCATCCGATCGGCCATGCCTTCCGGAAGGGGCCGAACAACACCCCCGCCGCAACAGGGGATGTCCCGGGGTCTCCCTGGGCGATCGGCTCGGAGGAGGGAGGACACACCGCCATCGATTCCCGGCTGGGAACCATGGCCGACTTCCGGGACTTTCTCCGGACGGCGGAAGCGCTGAAGCTTGAAGTGGCCCTGGACCTGGCCTTCCAGTGCTCGCCCGACCATCCTTATGTCAGGGACCATCCCCAATGGTTCAGGAGACGTCCGGACGGATCGATCCACTATGCGGAGAACCCTCCCAAGAAATACCAGGACATCTACCCCTTCGACTTTTTGTCGGAGGACTGGGAGGGCCTCTGGCAGGAGCTTCGGCGGGTTGTCCTTTTCTGGGTCGAAAATGGGATCCGGCTCTTCCGGGTCGACAACCCCCACACCAAACCCTTCCCCTTCTGGGAATGGCTTATGAAGGAGGTCCGGGCGGTGGACCCGGGGGTGGTCTTTCTCGCCGAGGCCTTCACGCGTCCAAAGGTCATGTATCATCTGGGCCATATCGGGTTTTCCCAGTCCTACACCTATTTCACCTGGCGGAACACCCGGCGCGAAATCGAGGAGTACCTCACCGAGCTCGTCACGCCCCCCGTGCGGGATGTTTTTCGTCCCAACCTCTGGCCCAATACCCCCGACATCCTCCACGAATACCTGCAGACGGGGGGCCGGCCGGCCTTTCTGGTCCGGCTCGTCCTGGCCGCCACGCTTTCGGCCTCATACGGGATCTATGGTCCGGCCTTCGAGTGGTGCGAAAACCGTCCCCTCCGGCCGGGAAGCGAGGAGTACCTCGATTCGGAAAAATACGAGATCCGGCACTGGCGGCCGGACCCGGAGCACTCCCTGGCCCCGGTCATCACCCGCATTAACCGGATCCGTCGTGAAAACGGGGCGCTCGGGTGGAATCACACTCTCCGTTTCCATCCCGTCGACAACGACCGGCTCATCGCCTATTCAAAGACCGGCGAAATCCCCGAGGACTGGATCCTGGTCGTGGTCAACCTCGACCCCCGGTCGCCCCAGGAGGGATGGCTCACCTTCGATCCCCCCGGGGAGCCCGCCTTCGAGGTCCGGGATCTCATGGACGAGGCCCGGTATGCCTGGACCCCGGGGCCGCGGTTCATCCGCCTCGACCCGACGGATCCCTCCCGGCTGCCCTTCCATATCTTTCAGAGGGTCCCTTGAGCGGAGAGGGGCTCCGGACCCTCGATCTCTCCGGAAAAGACTGGGAGTCTCTTCCCCTGTGGGCCGCCAATTCCCTTCCCGAAGTCCTGGCCGCCTTCCTCCCGTCCCGCCGATGGTTCGGATCAAAATCCCGGACCATCCGGAAGGTCTGGCCGGAGGCTGTGCTCCCCCTTCCGGGAGGGGGAAGGGGAACGGTCTTCCTCTGCCTCTTGCGGGTGGTTTTCGAGGCGGGAGAGGAGGAGATGTACTTTCTTCCCCTGGCCCGGGCGGGCCGGGGGGAGATTCCGGAGGCCGGGGAGATCGCACGGCTTGATCCCCCGGAGGGAAACTATCAGGTTCTGGCGGATGGATTTTTCGTTCCCGAGACCGGCCAGGGACTCCTTCGGGAAATCCTCTCCCCGGATTCCGATGGGTCGGGGCTTGACCGGGTCCGGACGAAGATCCTCGAAAAAAGGGGGCTGACCTTCGATCCCACCCTTGTCCCGACCGTCTTCGGGGGGGAGCAGAGCAATACCTCCCTCCTGTTCGGGCGCCGACTCATGCTGAAGGCTTTCCGCAGGCTCTCTCCCGGAATGAACCCCGATCTCGAAGTGGGGGAATTCCTGGCCCGGCAGGGAGAGGATATCCCCATTCCGGCCACCTTCGGAGCCCTTCTCGCCAGGACGCCGCAGGGAGAGCCCCTTGTCCTGGCCCTTCTCCAGGAGTTCGTGGAGAACCAGGGGGACGGGTGGTCCTGGTTCCTCTCCCGTCTACCGGCCGTTCTGGCAGAAGAAGACGACGGAGTGTCGCTTGACCGGATGGTCGGGAGACTGGGAACGGAGACGGCCCGTCTTCATCAGGCATTGGGGAGGGATCCGATCGATCCGGATTTTGCCCCCCGTCCCTTCGGGGAGGAGGACCTGGCAAGGCTTGCCGATGAGATTGCAGAGCGTCTCGGGCGCGTTCTGGGGGCTCTGGAAGGGGCCTTGCCGCGACTTCCCCCCGTTCCCCGGACAAAGGCCGGGGACCTCCTCCTTCGAAGGGAGGATCTGGAGAGATTCCTCTCGGATTGCCGGGCCCGGGGGCCGGGGGGAAAGCGCCTCCGATGCCACGGGGACTTCCATCTGGGCCAGGTGCTGGTGACCTCCCGGGAGGGGGTGGTCTTCCTGGACTTCGAAGGGGAGCCGGCCCTTCCTCTGGCCCTCCGAAGGCTCCGGACGACCCCCCTTCAGGATGTGGCAGGCATGCTCCGCTCCTTCCACTACCTGTCCATGTCGGCCCTTCCCCCGGGTCAAAAAGGGAGGGAGAGGGCCGAAAAGTGGTATGAGGGCCAGGTCAGGCGCTATCTCCGGGCCTATGGGGCAAAGATGTCGACCACTCCCGGTCTCCTGCCGGATCCCTTCCGGGCCGGGGGTATCTTGGGTCTCTGCCTTCTCAGAAAAGCCCTCTACGAGGTTCAGTACGAGATCGACAACCGTCCCGGGTGGCTTGAGATTCCCCTGTCGGGAATCCTCTCCCTTCTTGACGGCTCCCACCTCGAGATCGGAGGAGAGGCGTGAGAGGGGATTCCTCCGGAAAAACCTCTCTGCCATTCTGGCTCTCCGGGAGCTTCCTTTGGTTGAATCTCGTCAATCTCTGGCTCGGCGTCATCATCGGCGTCAGCATCCCTTTTCTGACCGACTATCTGAAGGAGTCCCGCTGGAGCTTTTTCGAGATCGGGGTCGCGACGGCCATTTTTGGCTCGGGAACGCTCATTTTCCAGCCCCTGTCCGGCCTTTTTGCGGAACTGACCCCCCACCACCGCTCCCTTCTGGCCCTGGTCGTCTTTCTCTATGGTCTGGGACTCACCCTCCTTCCCCTGGCCGGGAATCATCACATAGCTGCCGATGGCCTCCTCTTTCTCTCCGGAGGGGCCAGCGCCTTCTTCTTCACCCTCTCCTCGACCCTGGCCTTTTCTCTCTCCGGCCACAAAAACTTCGCCCGGACGATGGGGCAGACCCAGATGTGGAACCATGCGGGATTTCTCCTCTCGGCGGCGGGGACCGCCGCCCTGATCCACCGTCTGGGGCTCGCCTCGGGCTTTATCCCAATCACCCTGGGCTCGGTTCTGGCCATCCTGTCGATCGGACTGATCCGGCGAAGGGAGATGATCTTTCATCAGGCGAAGAGCGGACCGGGGCCAGAGGAAAGAGACGAGGTCCGGGACAGCCGGCCCCTGGGACGGGTCTTTGCCGATTTCTTCCGGGACCCTGCCATCCGGACCCTCCTTCTGGCGACGGCCCTCTTCCAGGTGGCCAATGCCCCGGTCATGCCCCTTCTCATGCTCTATCTCCGCTTTCTCGACGGGGGAAACGGCAAGCTGGCCTGGGTGGTCATCCTGGCCCAGGCCACCATGATCCCCGTGGCCTGGTGGGCGGCCAGGGTCAGCGGCCGGTGGGGGCACAAGCTGGTTTTCTCCCTGGCCTTCTTCCTGATGCCGGTCCGCTCGATGATCTGCGCCACAACGATGAATACGGAAATCCTTCTTGCTACCCAGATCCTCGACGGAATTGCCGCAGGGATCTACGGGGTCTCGGTGGCCCTGATCGTAGGCGATCTCACCCGGGGAAAGAAGGGATTCAATCTACTGATGGGGCTATCCCAGATCGCCATGGCCCTGGGGTCGGTGGTGGGGCCGGCTCTCCAGGGGGTCTCCGTGGGGAATGTGGGGTTCCGGTTTGCCTTTCTCGTCTTTGCGGGAGTCGCCGCCCTGGCGGCCGGAATCTTCTTCCATTTCATGCCGGACAACCTGGAGTCGTCCCGGTGAGTCCCGGGAAACGGAGAAGAACCGGGATCAGTGTTCCGGGGAGGCCTTCTTCCCGGGGGAGGAGATCCCCGTTTTCCCGGGAGCTCCCGGAGCCTTTACGGGAAGAATAAAGATTTTCCCGATCAGGCCTCCCTTCGCCCCCTCCCGGTAGTCGATCTTTATGAGCTGTCCCTTCTTCAGGGACTTCACCCCCACGGCCTTTCCCCCCGAGATCACCATTGTGTCCGGGACCAGGAGTCCCTCGAAGCGGAAGACCAGCGGACGGCCCGCGCCCATGACGGCCGACAGGGTCATGGGATGGCGGGAGAGATCAAGGCTTTCGAGGCGTCCATAAAAATGGCGATAGGCGGAGGGTCCGGAGACCGGTCTCCGGGGCTTCGGGGAAGTGTCCGGGCCTTTCGCGGCCGGAGAGGATTCTGGAAAGACAAGAAGGACCCACAGGAGAGACAGGATCACGCAGGCTTTGAACACCGGATCACGGAGCCGGCCGGGGCCGGCTTTGGCCGTCATGGAGGGGAGCCGGCCGGGGCAGTCCTTCCCGGAGCGGGACGGAGCGGGATTTTCCCCTCGTCGGAGCTGGTCTGGCTCTCCTGCAGGACAAAGAGAGCCAGGGAGCGCCCCTGGGTCTCGTAGGTCCGTCCCCCCCGGAAGAAGGCCTTCCGAGGAGGACGGAGGCCGGCCGAGGGATCGGCGGTGTCGAATTGAAGAGACCAGTGGGCCCCCTTCCGGTGGGCGGGAAGGACGAAGGAAACGGACTCGTAGTGGGCGTTGAAGAGGATCAGGAGGGTCTCCCCCGTGACGGGCCGTCCCAGGCTGTCCCTTTCGTCGATCAGATCTCCGGAGAGGCGGACTCCCAGGGTCCGGACGAAGTCGGCATTCCATTCCTCGTCGGTCATCTCGTGTCCGGTTGGCGAGAACCACGAGATGTCCTTGATCTCTGAGCCGCGGATCTTCCGGCCATGGAAGTATTTCCGCCGCCTGAGGGTGGGCTGGGAGCGGCGAAGCCGGATTAAGGACCGGGTGAAGGCCAGAAGATTCTTCTGGTCGGAGGAGAGGCTCCAGTCGTACCAGGTGGTCTCGTTGTCCTGGCAGTAGGCATTGTTGTTCCCCTGCTGGCTGCGGGCGATCTCGTCGCCCCCGCAGATCATGGGAACTCCCTGGGAGAGCATGAGGGTGGAGAGGAAGTTCCGCATCTGCCTGAACCTGAGCTGCCGGATTTCGGGATTCGTGGTCGGTCCTTCCTCCCCGCAGTTCCAGCTGATGTTGTCGCTGTTTCCGTCCCGGTTCTCTTCTAAATTGGCCTCGTTGTGCTTTTCGTTGTAGCTCACCAGGTCGTTCAACGTGAATCCGTCATGGGCCGTGACGAAGTTGATGCTGGCGTGGGGCCGCCGTCCCTCCTGTTCGTAGAGGTCGCTGCTCCCCGAGAGCCGGGTGGCAAGCTCCGCCACCTGGCGGCCGTCCCCCTTCCAGAAGCGGCGGATGGAGTCCCGATAGAGCCCGTTCCATTCGGTCCAGAGGGAGGGAAAATTCCCGACCTGGTAGCCTCCTTCTCCCACGTCCCAGGGTTCGGCGATCAGCTTCACCTGGGAGATGACAGGATCCTGCTGGATCACGTCGAAGAAGGCGGAAAGCTTGTCGACCTCATGGAGTTCGCGGGCCAGGGCGCTGGCCAGGTCGAAGCGGAATCCGTCCACATGCATCTCGAGGACCCAGTACCGGAGGCTGTCCATGATGAGCTGGAGTACCTGGGGATGACGCATGTTCAGGGTATTGCCGCATCCGGTGTAGTCCATGTAGAAGCGGGGTTCCTTCTCCATCAGCCGGTAGTAGGTCGGATTGTCAATTCCCCGAAGCGACAGGGTCGGACCCAGGTGGTTTCCCTCGCAGGTGTGGTTGTAGACCACATCGAGAATGACCTCGATGCCCGCATCGTGGAGCGAGCGGACCATCATCTTGAATTCGTTGGAGGGGGTCATGGTCCCCGACGCGTACCGGTTGTCCTGAGCGAAATAGGAGAGGGTGTTGTATCCCCAGTAATTAGTGAGACCCCGGGTCACCAGCGTGTGCTCGCTGGCGTGATGGTGGACCGGAAGAAGCTCGACGGCGGTGACTCCCAGGGAGAGAAGGTAGTCGATGACCGGTTCGCTGGCAAGTCCGGCATAGGTCCCGCGAAGCTCAGGCGGAAGGTCCGGGTGGCGAGCTGTCAGACCCTTCACATGGGTTTCGTAGATGACCGTCTCGGACCAGGGGGTCCGGGGAGGACGGTCGCCTCCCCAGATGTAGGCGGGATCCACGACCACCCCGAGGGGGGCTCCCGGGGCATTGTCGCGGCTGTCCGGAACCATGTCCCCCTCGGAGTTCCCGAGCGGGTAGGCAAAGAGCGTCTCGTCCCAGCGGACGCGCCGGGCGACCTCCTTGGCGTAGGGGTCGAGGAGGACCTTGGCGGGATTGAAACGGAGGCCCCGGGCCGGGTCATAGGCTCCGTGGACCCGGAAGCCGTAGATCCACCCGGGCCGGGCTTCGGGAAGGTAGATGTGCCAGATGTGGTTGGTCCGTTCGGTGAGGGGAAGACGCACCGATTCGTTCTTGGCCTCCCGGTCGGAAAAGAGGCAGAGCTCGACTCCTTCGGCGTTTTCGGAGAAGAGGGAAAAGTTGACCCCCTTCCCATCCCAGGTGGCTCCCAGGGGATAGGGTTTCCCGGGCAGGACTCTCACTTTGAAATTCCTTCAACGTCATCGGAGGAGGAACGCGGGGGGGAAGTGGCCCCCAGCGGCGTTTTGTTTCGGCGGGCGCCCCTTGCCGGGGGGTCTCCCGTCCCGGACGGATCCCCGAGACGACGGGAAGGATGGCGGAGGGGGGCCGAGGCCGGGGAAGCCGGAGGAAGGAGCTTGAGCCAGAAAAATCCATACGGGCTCACGGTGAAGTGAAAACGGGGACTCCGGATCGGGGGAAAGGGATTCTTGTCGAAAAGCTCCACAGGGACATGGTTTTTAAAACGTTTCAAATCGATCGTGACCGATTCGGTCCGGTCGGAAAGGTTGTTGATCACCAGGACCACATCCTCCCCCATCTCCCGGAGATAGGCCAGGATGCTCCGGTTTTTCGTGGAAAGGAGTGTCATTCGCCCCCGGCCGAAGAGGCGGGCCTCCTGGCGGACGGCCAGCATCTGCCGGAGGGTGTTGAGGGGGCTGGTGGGATAGCGCGCCTGGTTCTCCACGTTGACGACCTGGAAGCCGTAGATGGGGTTCTGGATGACCGGGGCATAGAGGTCGGAGGGGTTGGCCCGGGAAAATCCCCCGTTTCGGTCGGGAGACCACTGCATCGGAGTCCGGACGCCGTCCCGGTCTCCCAGATGGATGTTGTCCCCCATCCCGATTTCGTCCCCGTAATAGAGGATGGGGGTTCCGGGAAGGGTCAGGAGGAGACTGTGCATCAGGTCGATCTTCCGGCGGTCGTTCTGCATGAGGGGGGCCAGGCGCCTCCGGATCCCGATGTTCAGACGCATCCGGGGATCCTGGGCATAGGTGGACCACAGGTAGTCCCGTTCCTGGTCGGTGACCATCTCGAGCGTCAGCTCGTCGTGGTTTCTCAGGAAGATCGCCCACTGGCACCCCTCCGGAATCTCCGGAGTCTGTTCGAGAATGTCGATGATGGGAGTCCGGTCGCCCCGGGCGATGGCGATGAAGAGGCGGGGCATGAGGGGAAAGTGGTAGGCCATGTGGAACTCGTCGCCCTTCCCGAAGTAGGGAAGCACGTCCTGGGGCCACTGGTTGGCCTCGGCCAGGAGCATGCGCCCGGGAAACTCCCGGTCGACCTCGCTTCGGAGCCGTTTCATGAAGGCATGGGTCTCCGGGAGATTTTCGCAGTTCGTCCCCTCCCGCTCGAAGAGATAGGGGACGGCGTCGCACCGGAGACCGTCCACCCCCAGGGAAAACCAGAACTTGACCACATTGAGGAGCTCCTCCTGAACCTTCGGGTTGTCGAAGTTCAGGTCGGGCTGGTGGTGAAAGAATCGGTGCCAGTAATACTGGCGGGTGCGGGGTTCCCAGGTCCAGTTCGATTTCTCCGTGTCGCTGAAGATGATCCGGGTCCCCTTGTAGCGGTCGGGGGTGTCGCTCCAGACGTAGTAGTCCCGGAAGGGGGAGGAGCGGGAGGCCGAGGCGGAGACGAACCAGGGATGGGAATTGGAGGTATGGTTCAGCACAAGTTCCGTGATGATGCGGATTCCCCGGTCGTGGGCTAGGGAGAGGAACCGCTGGAAGTCCTCCATCGTCCCGTAGGGGGGATAGAGGTTGTAGTAGTCCCGGATGTCGTAGCCGTCGTCTTTCAAGGGCGAGTCGGTGAAAGGAAGGAGCCACAGGGCCGTGACCCCCAGCCCTTTCAGATAATCGAGCCTTCCGGAAAGGCCCGCGAAGTCCCCGATCCCGTCGCTGTTGGAGTCGAAAAAGGACTTGACGGGAATTTCGTAGATGATCACGTCCTTGTACCAGTCGCGGGCCCCCCCGAGGGTCGTCATGGGGTCACCTCCGCCTTTTTCTTCCGAACCGGAGCGCTTCCGGGAAGAAGCTCGAACCAGATGAAGGAGTAGGGGGTCATGGTGAGGAGATAGGGATGGCGGGGGATGCGGGGGAACATGGCTCCTCCGAAGAGCTCCCGGGGGACGAGGGAGGCGAACCTTCCGAGTTTGAGCTCTCCGCAGACGGAGGTCTTGGAGAGGTTGTGGACCAGAAGGCAGGTTTCGTCCCCCGACTGACGGGTGAAGGCGAAGAGGGCGGGATGGGTCGTTTCGACCAGACCGAACTGGCCCTGGCTCCAGAGGGCCGGCTGGCGGTTTCTGACCTCGATCATGCGGCGGACGTTCCAGAGATGGGAATCGATGAAGCGTTCCTGGCTCTCGACGTTGACCATGGTGTAACTATAGAGGGGATCGTCGATGACGGGATTGTAGAGCTCTTCCGGATCGGCGGACGAAAATCCGGCGTTCCGGTCGGAGGACCACTGCATCGGGGTCCGGATGGGGTTGCGCCCCGAAAGATGAGGATGGTCCCCCATTCCGATTTCATCGCCGTAATAGAGAACGGGAATGCCCGGAAAGGTGAAGAAGAGACTGGCGGCAAGCTGTATGCGTCTCCGTCCGTTCTCCATGATCCGGGCGACGCGGGCCAGGACCGGCCGGTCCTTTGAGCCTTCCGCCGCCAGGGGAAAGACCGTATCCTCTCCGTCCTCCTCGAGGAATTTCTCGAAGGTCTCCTCGGAGCGCTCCCTTTGGTCGAGGGTCCAGCGGACCGGAAGATCCTTCCGGCTGTGGGTCTCTCTCCCTCCCGTGGATATCGCCTGTTCGAGAGGTTCCTTGTTTTCGTCCCGGACCGACCGGATCACCGACGGGAAGAATCCGTTGAAGTGGTAAAAGAGACGGGGATCCTGGCCGAAGGCTCCCTTGGGAGGCTGGCCCGTTTCAAAAAGGAAGATCCGGTCGGGATAGGAGTTCCTGAGAGGAAGAAAAATGGGCTGGAGCTGGCGGAAGGGATCGGTGACCAGTTCGATTCCGTTCTTTCCCAGACGGTGAAGCCGGCCTGAGCCCGCCAGACGAAAACCGTCGATCCCCAGGGTGAACCAGTGTTCGAAGACGCGCCGGATCTCCTCCAGAATTTCGGGATCTCCGTAGTTGATCGCCGGTTCGTCCTTGTGGTCCTGGTACCAGTAGTACTGCCCGGTTTCCTCATCCTTGGCCCAGTTCGAGATCTCCGGGGTCTCCTGGTCGGGGGAGGTGGGGAGCTTCAGGCGGTCCGACCAGAAAAAGCTTTTCCTGAGATAGCGGGAACTCCGGTTCCGGGACTCGAGAAACCAGGTGTTGGAGTCGCTGGTGGCATTGATCGGAAGAGAGGCAAGGACCCTGAGACCTTTGCCGTGGGCCGCCTCGATGATCACCAGGAGCTCCGAGAGGGATCCCAGGGAGGGATCGGGGCGCATCCAGTCGGTCAGGGGGTGGCGGGTCTTTCCGGGAAAGGACTGGAAGGGGCAGTTGAGGAGGATGGCCTTCACGCCCAGGCGGGCGATGTAATCCATCCGTTCGAGAATCCCCCGGAAATCTCCCACCCCATCTCCGGATTTGTCGTAGAAGCTCCGGATATAGATCTCATAGAGGATTCCGCGGGAGATCCAGAGTTCGGCATCGTCCATCAGGGGCGCTCCTTGGGCAAGACCGGGTCCGGTCCCCGGTAAAGGACGGTGAAGGGGACTCTTCCCATGGCCCGGGCAAGGGGCAGGGCGGAACCCCGATCCGAAACTGACGGATGAAGGGTCTCTCCCGAAAAAAGATGAACCCAGGGCCCCTCCCCTCCCTCCGGCAGGGGAATCAAGCCTTCGGGATCCTCCCGGCCGGCGATTCCGGAGCCCTCCTGAAGCCGGTTTCTTCCGGACAGGGCCACCACCACCAGGAGGTCACGTTCCGGAAGACTCCGGACAAACCCCAGCATACCATGAACCTTTTCCCATTCGGGGGGGAGGGGGCGGTATTCTCCGTTAAGAAAGAGATCCGGAAGATTTCTCCGGACGGAAAGGAGGATCCAGGTGAGAAAAAGCTTGATCCGGCCATCGGTCCAGTGCAAAAGGAAGTCCCGGAAGGCCCCGGCCGGCGTCCGGGACCAATGGCCGATGACTTTTTCCAGAAGACGGGCGCGAAGGGCATAGTCCACGGGCCGCCGGTTGTCCGGGTCGACCAGGGAGAAATCCCAGAGTTCTTCCCCCCGATAGAGGTCGAAGACTCCCGGGGCGGTGGCCTTCAGGACAAGCTGGGAAAGGGAGATCCGGGCTCCTTCCCGGGCGATTTTCTGCTGGAAGGAGAGAAAGTCTTTGAGGAAAGGGCTCTTCCGGTCGGACCGGAGGATCTCCCGGGCAAAACGGCAGACCGCCTCCTCGTAGGCGGGATCGGGGGAGATCCAGTTGGTGTGTTGCTTGGATTCCCGGAGGGCCTTGACGATATAGGCCTCGATGCGGCGATCGAAGCTCTCGTCCCGGGGCTCGAGGGGCCACGCCCCGATCAGGGTCTGGTAGAGGAAGTGTTCAAGGGAGGAGTCGGGAACCTCCAAAGTTCCCCGGTGAGGGTGGCGAAGCCTCCGGTTCAGGCGGCGCCAAAGTTCGACCCGGGAGATCCATTCCTCGGCATGAAGGGAGAGGGCGGCGATCCGGGCCCTCGTGTCGGCGCTCCGTTTCGTGTCGTGGGTCGAGGTTGCGGAGAGGGAAAGGGGGTTGTCTTCCAGCCGTTTCCGGTTGAACCGGTGGAAGTCCTCCGGGCCGGTCGGGGAAAGGCCGGGATCGTTTCCCACCTCGTTGGCGGAGAGGAGGGGGGAGTAAAGGTAGAGGGCCGTATCCTCGACCCCCTTGGCCATGACGGCTCCGGAAAACTGCTGCCACTTGAGGACAAAGTCCGTCCAGCGTTTCCTTTTTTCGGGGCTGGCGCCTGCAGGAAGGCCCTGAGTCAGGACCCGTTCAAAGAAGCGGAAGAGTCCCTGTCTCCGTGTCGGGTGGCGGTCCCGGGCCCGGTTGAGCGCCTTCGCAAGCCGCATTTTCGCCTCGTCCGGAACGCTCTCCTCCCGGATATAGGTCCGGTAGACATCCAGGCAGGCCGTGACCTCGACCAGACCGGTCTGGAGCTCTCGAAACCCGGTCTCCCGGACGTCGCGCTCCTCCATGGCGATCCATTCGAGAAGGAGTGTGAGGCGCCTGAGCTCTCCTCCCATCAGGGTCTCGGCCACGACCTTTTTTTGCTGGTAGGAAATGTCTTCAAAGCTCCGGTCCGGCGAGAGGCGCGTTTCGTACCATTCCTTCAGGTGGCGGGCGCCCCCGGGGTCGGTGAAGAGGTCCAGGACCCGGGCGGCGAACTCGTACCCGGTCGTTCCCAGGACTGGCCAGTCGGGCAGGGTTTCGTCCCTGCCCAGGATTTTCTCGACCCAGATCAGGGGAGGGTGGTCCGGACGCTCCTCGTGGAGAAGACGGGAAAGCCGGTGGAGGTAGTCGGCAGGATCCCGGAGCCCGTCGACATGGTCCACCCGGACTCCGTCGATAAAGCCTTTTTCGGCCCACTCCCGGACCAGGCGATGGAAGGCCTCGAAGACCCGGTCATCCTCCATCCGGACCCCCACCAGGTCCGCCACGTCGAAAAAACGCCGGTAGTTCAGGGTCCTCGTGACGGTTTTCCAGTGGGAGAGCCAGTAGACCTGGGAGGAAAGCAGGGCCTCCATCCGGTCGAAGGAGGACGGAATGCCCCGGATTCCCCGGTATTCCGCAAGAACCTTTTCCAGGGCCTCCCGGAAAGGGGGACTGTCCCGATGGAGCGATTTGAGAAGGCTCAGGATGGTCCGGCGGGCCCGGGATCTCTGGCGTCGGGCCAGGAGATCGGCCCTCCGCTCGGGCAGGGATCCTGTCCGTGCGAGCCACAGGTCGAGGCTTTGCCGTGCCTCTTCGCCGTCTTTCTGGCCCCGGGATTGGAGAAGATCCCGGATTTCTCCCAAAACGGGGACCAGGGTGGCCGGGTCGACCGGGAAGAGGGTCTCGTAGTAGCGGACGGCGAAGCCGTTTTTGGTAAAGACCAGTTCAAGTTCCTGGTTCTCCAGCACCTTCCGGTAGGAGTCTCCCAGAACGGGAAGGCTGATCCGGTGGGCCAGGGCCTGCTGGGGAGGAGTCCAGTCCACGTCAAAGAACATGGAAAAGGAGGAGGCTTCTCCGTTCTCGAGAAGATCGCGCCACCAGGGGTTTTCAAAATGCGCCGCCATGTGGTTGGGGACGATGTCCAGGATCATCCCCATCCCCCGGCCCTTGAGGCTCCGGGAGAGACGCTCCATCTCCTGGGGGCTTCCGATTTCAGGATTTTGGCGGGTCGGATCGATCAGGTCATATCCGTGGAGACTTCCGGAGCGGGCGGCAAAGAGGGGGGAGGCATAGAGGGTGGTGATGCCAAGCCTCTGGAAATAGGGGAGGAGACGCGAGGCGGCTGTGAGCCTGAAGCCCCGGTGAAAGCCCAGCCGGTAGGTCGAAACCGGCAGACCGGCGGTTCCCCCGCTTGTGTAGGGCTTCACGGTTTTCTCCCGGAGAGAACAAGGACACGGAAGGGCTCGAGAAGGATCCCCGGTCCGGCAGAAGGGGAGAAGGGCCGGGAGGGAATTCCGAAAAAGGAGGCCGAGTCCAGGAGGATCTCGGGGGAGAGGGGATCCCATTCTTCCGGGAGAAAGGGTCCCAGAGGCCGGGGAGTCCCGGAGAGGTTCACCAATAGAAGAATTCCCGAGGAGGCGTCGCCCCGGAAGAGGGTCAGGATCCCCCCGGCAGGGGAGCCGACCCGGTTTCGGGGGCTTCCCATCCGGTCGGGAGGAGAGAGTTCCGGTCGGGTCCTCCGGATTTCGGCGAGGCGGGAGGTAAAGCGGAGAAGATCCTTCTGGAACTTTGAGAGAGGGGGTCCGGGAGACGTAAGAGAAAGCCTCGAGCGCTCGAAGGTCAGGGGATCCTGGGGATCGGGCACCTCCCCCGACCAGGAAAAGGCCGCAAATTCCTCCCTGCGCCCTTTCCGGACGGCCTCGATGAGATCGGGATCCCCGTGGTCGGTGAAATAGAGAAAGGGATGGGTCTCTCCGTACTCCTCCCCCATGAAGAGGAGCGGAAGGCCCGGCGACAGGAGGACCAGGGCGGCGATTGCCGGGAGAGCCTCCGGGGAAAGGAGGGAGGAAAGCCTTTCGCCCTGCATCCGGTTTCCCGTCTGGTCATGGTTCTGGGCGAAGAAGACGAAGGTTTGCCCCGGCAGGTCGAGAGAGTCCGATCCCCGGCGGTGGCGGAAGGAGGGAGCGTATTGTCCCCGGTAGACGAATCCCTTCGACAGGGCCTCTGCCAGGTCCTCCTGTCCCGAAAAATCCTGATAGTAGCCGGTTCGCTCTCCGGTGAGGAAGACATGCAGGGCGTGGTGGAAGTCGTCGCTCCACTGGGAGTCGAAACCCAGGCCGCCTTCCCGGACGGGCAGGACGGTCCGGCGGTCGTTCGCGTTCGATTCTGCAACGAGGTGGAGAGGGCGGCCCCGCCGGGAGGCCATATTTTTGGCCAGATGCGAAAGATCGGCCAGAAAGGGATGGGGAGACTGGTCCCGGATGGCGTGGATGGCGTCGAGGCGGAATCCGTCCAGATCAAAAAGGAGTGTCAGGGTCCGGAGGTGTTCCAGGAAGAAATGGCGGACATGGTCGCTCTCCGGACCGTCGAAGTTTAAAGCGTCCCCCCAGGGGGTCCGGGTCGTCGTGGAAAAATAGGGACCGAAGTCCTGAAGATAGTTCCCTTCGGGACCCAGATGGTTGTAAACCACGTCGAGAAAGACGGAGAGGCCCCGGATATGGCATTCCCTGACAAGACGCCAGAGAGCGGCCGGTCCCCCGTAGGACCACTGGACGGCAAAAGGGAAGACCCCGTCGTAGCCCCAGTTCCGGCGCCCGGGAAACTGGGCCACCGGCATGAGCTCGAGGGCCGTGATGCCGGTCCGGACGAGATGGTCGAGGTGGGGGTGAATTCCGTCGAAGTCGGAGGTGGGAGAAAAGGTTCCGACATGGAGCTCGTAGAAGAGCAGATCCCGGAGGAGATGGCCGGAAAAGGCGACGGGCAAGGCCTCCGGGGCCCCCCAGACCGTCGAGGGGCCATGGACGCCTTCCCGCTGGAGGCGGGAGGCGGGATCGGGGCGAAGGATCTTCCCGTCGATCAGATAGCGGTAGGTCGTGCCGGGAAGGGCCCCCTCCAGGAAGAGGCGGTAATATCCGTCCGACTCCCGTTCCATCGGAATCTCGCTTCGGGGTCCCGGCCCCTCCCGGACCAGGTGGAGGGAGGAGGCCTTCGGGGCCCAGATTCGGAAGAGTGTTCCCGTCTCTTGGGGAAGGGCTCCCAGAGGACCCAGATCCCGGGGACCGGCGAGACTCTCCGGGGACAGGGAAAAATCCGCTTGGCGCTCTGTCTCCTCTCGAACCCCCATCTCGTCTCCTTTTTCGAGGGATCATACCGGATTGGCCCGAGGGCTTCAACCGGGTTTTATTGGACGGGGACGGAGAGGGGCCGTTAAAATGAAATTCCAGTATTGTGAATGCGAGCCATCGGACAAACAGGATATTTTTGAGGAAAGGGAGGATATTTATGTCAAATCGGCTGGGACGGGAGACCAGTCCCTATCTAAGGCAGCACGCAGACAACCCCGTGGACTGGTTTCCCTGGGGAGAGGAGGCCTGGACGGCGGCAAGAGAGACGGGAAAGCCGGTTCTCCTCTCCATCGGGTACGCCGCCTGTCACTGGTGCCATGTGATGGCGCACGAGTCGTTCGAGGATCCGGAGACGGCGAGGCTGATGAACGATCTTTTCATCAACATCAAGGTGGACCGGGAAGAGCGCCCCGACCTCGACCATATCTACCAGACCGCCCACCAGCTTCTGGCCCGGCGGGGAGGGGGATGGCCCCTGACCGTCTTTTTGACCGGCCGGAAGGTCCCCTTTGCCGCCGGGACCTATTTCCCCAGGACGGGACGCTTCGGCCTGCCTGGATTTTCCGAGGTTCTCACCCGGATCCATGCCTTCTATTCCGAGCACAAAGACCAGCTCGAAAGTCCGGAAAACCGCTCGGTGATCGAAACCCTTGACCTCCTCGTTCCGAAACGTCAGGAGGGGGCCTCCCTGTCTCCGGCCCCGGTCGAGGGGCTCCTGGCCCATCTTCGCCAGGTCTTTGATCCGGTCTGGGGAGGGTTCGGCGGGGCTCCGAAATTCCCCCATGCCCAGGGGCTCTCCTTCCTTCTCGACTCGCCCCTGGAAAAAGACCGCGAGATGGCCCTTTTCACTCTCCGGAAGATGGGGCGTGGGGGAATCTGCGACCAGATCGGCGGGGGATTTGCCCGCTACAGCGTCGACGAGCGATGGGAGATTCCCCATTTCGAAAAGATGCTCTACGACAACGGACCGCTTCTCGGACTCTATGCCCGGGCCTTTGACCTCTCGAAGGATCCCTTTTTCCGAAGGGTGGCGGAGGAGATCGTGGCCTGGGCGGACCGGGAGATGCTGGCACCTGAAGGGCTCTGGTATGCCTCCCTTGACGCCGATTCGGAGGGGGAGGAGGGAAAGTTCGCCCGCTGGAGCCGTCAGGAGGTCGAGGAGATTCTGGCGGGAGAGGAGCGCCGGATCGCCATGGCCTGCCTGGGCTTTTCAAGAGAACCCAATTTCGAGCACCAGTTCTGGAATCCGGTTCTTGTCCGGACGCCGGAAGAACTGGCCCGGGAGGAGGGAGGGGAGGAAGAAGAATTCCAAAGGCTCTTCGCCTCCGCCAGAAGACGGCTATTCGAGGCCCGGGAAAGGCGCGTCCATCCGGGTCGAGACGAGAAGATCCTGACCGCCTGGAATGCGCTCTACCTGCGCGGGCTTTTCGAAGCCGGACGGATCCTCGACCGGCCAGAGTGGATCAGACGAGGCCAGGACGGCCTTTCGGCCGTGCGGACCCACCTCTGGAAAAATGGTCGGCTCCTGGCCGTCCGGACGCAGGGGGAAAGCCGCCTTTCGGCCTATCTTGACGACTATGCCTTTCTTCTCGACGCCCTCCTTGAAAGCCTCTCGGCCCATTATTCCGACGACCGTCTCTTGTGGGCCCGGGAGATCGCCGCGCTCCTTCTCGACGCCTTCGAGGACCGGCAGGAGGGAGGATTCTTCTTCACTGCCCGGGACCACGAGGAGCTCCTGTGCCGGATCAAGACCGGCCATGACCAGTCCCTTCCCAACGGGAACGGGGTCGCGGTCCGGGGCCTTCTTCGCCTGGGATCCCTTCTCGGGGATCTTCCCATGCTCGAGTCGGCCGAACGTGCCCTCACGCTTTTTGCGGGCACATTCAACAGCCGGCCCGAGGGTTTCGATTCCCTCCTGTCCGCCTTGTCCTACAGGCTTGCCGGGGCTCCGACGGTGATCCTCCAGGGGAGGGAGGCCGCCCGGTGGCAAAGTCGGGCTCTCTCCTCTCACATCCCCGTCTGGACAATCCTTTCTGCAGAGGGAAGGGAAATCGCAGGCAAGAGTCCGGCCGGACAGGAATCGACCCGGGCCTGGATCTGCGGGACCTTCGGATGCCTCCCTCCTGTCGATGACGGCCCGGAGACCCTTCTGGAAAGACTCTCCGGGGTCGGGGAAGGGGGAGGCGCTCATGCTTGAGTCGGTCACGCTCGAAACCGGCCCCGATCCGCGATGGGCGGTCATCTGGCTCCACGGGCTCGGAGCCGATGGCCACGATTTTGCCGGGATTGTCCCCGAGATTCCCCTGCCGCCGGTTCCCCTTCGCTTCGTCTTCCCCCATGCTCCGGTCATGCGGGTCAGGATCAACGGGGGGGCACCCATGCGGGCCTGGTACGATGTGGCCCTCCCCGACCTCTCCAGATTCCCCGACCTCGAGGGAATGAGACGCTCGGTGGGGCATGTCCGGGAGCTGGCAAGAAGTGAAATGAACCGGGGGATCCCCAGGGAAAGGATCATCCTGGCCGGCTTTTCCCAGGGGGGCGTGATCGCCCTTCTGACCGTCTTCGGAGACGGGGGAGATCGCTGGGGTGGCGTCCTGGCCCTTTCCACCTATCTTCCTGTCGATGCCGGGATTCCTCTCGCCGACAGTCCGACACCCTTGTTCATGGCTCACGGGACGGAGGATCCGGTCGTTCCCCTGGGACTTGGCCGGAAGACCTTCGAGACCCTGGAGAGACTGGGCGGCAAAGGGGTCCGGGAGTGGCAGCAGTATCTCATGGGCCATTCCGTCTGCCTCCCGGAGATCGGGGCCATCGGGGAGTGGATGGGAGGGATTCTGGAAGGGAACGAAGAGGAGGAGAGGAGAAGGCCTTGAGCGGCCGCGAGGTGTTGAGTCCTGCCCCCGGCTCGGGATAGGATAGGGCCATGACCTTGTCCATCCAAAGGAAGGAAATCGACGCCCCCATGAGTCCCCCGACCGGCCCTTGTCGCCTCATCCTTTCCTGTCTGGCCCTGGGGCTTTCCGTTCTGGTCTCCCCCTTTCCCGGTCCGGAAAGGGCGGAGGGCGACAGCCCCCCCGTTCCGCCGGCTCTTTCCTCCGTCTCGGTCCAGGGATCGACCGTCACCCTGACGCTTGCGATTCCCCGAAAACCGGCTGGCCGGTTCCTGCATCTGACGGTGGACAGGGGGCGTCTGATGGGGAGGAAGGTTATACCGGGCCATTCGATCATGGTCTGTGTCGGCCATCTGTCCGCCGGCCGGCACCGGCTGGGGTATGAGCTGGCGGGCAGGGACCAGATCGTCAAAACAGATGAAGTCCCGGTTCCCGTCGTCGTTCACGGAGGAGCTCCCTATTCCTGTCCCCCGACAGGAAAAGGGTCCTGAGGACCGGAGGGCCGGAAGAATGCCGATCCGTTCCCTGGTGGGTCATCGGGAGACCTCTCTCCGCTCTGTTGCTCTCCGGGCCGATCCACGCTCCATCGAGGTCCGGCAGGCGATCATTGATCTATGGGATACCCTGGCCACCCAGCGGGGGGTGGCCCTGGCCGCGCCCCAGATCGGCATTCCCTGCCGCCTTTTCGTCTGGAACCTGAAGCGACCCCGGGATCCGGGAGGTCCTCCCGCCCGGGGAGTCCTCCTCAACCCGGAAATACGGGAGCGGACCGGATCGGTGCCGGTGGTCGAGGGGTGTCTGTCCTTTCCCGGCCTCGACCTGTCGATCCGGCGTCCCGAAAGGGTGACCGTTTCCGGGCAAAACGAAAAGGGAGAAGAGGTGGTCTACACCGGATCAGGTCTGTTTGCCCGGATGATCGAACATGAGGTTGACCACCTCGAAGGGATTCTCCTTCCCGACCGCCAGCCTTCCCTTTCGCGTTTCCTCTCCCTGTGGCGCCGAACCCTCTGG
>JAKAWK010000123.1 GCA_021827365.1 Nitrospirota bacterium | reverse complement strand
TGGACCGGTTCCTCGCCACCGCAGAGTCCTTGCGGGAGGGGGGGCTCGACCACCTGTCGGTCTACCCCCTGGTCATCGAGAAAAAAACGGTTCTCTCCCTCCGCAAGGACCAGGGGCGTACGGAGGAAGAGCTTGAGGACCGGGCGGCGGAGAACTGGCGGCAGGTCTGCGAGGGGCTGGTCCGCCAGGGGTGGCTCCGTTACGAGGTGTCGAACTTCGCCCGGGATCCGGAGCGAATCTGTCGCCACAATCTCCATGTCTGGCGCGGAGGAGATTATGTGGGGCTGGGTCCGGGGGCCCACCAGAAGATCGATGGCGTACGATACGAGAACGTACGATCTGTTGTCGAGTACGTCAGTATCGTACGAAATGAATCAAGGCATCCCTTTGCCGCGAAGGAAGGCCTTTCCGCTAGAGACCGTGATGTGGAGTTTCTCTACACGAACTTGCGGCTCTTCAGCGGCATTCCCGTACGATGGATTTTATCTCGTACGAATCCACGCCAAGGGCGGGCGGTGATCGACGATATCGTACGGAATGGATTGGGAATGATAAATCGTACGGATTGTGAGGCACTGGTTCTGACGGGAGAGGGGCTTTTTCTTCTGGACGAGGTTGCGTCGAGGATATTGGCGTGCTTTTCAGACGATTGAAGGAAGCTCAGGAGGTGTGTTTCTGGCCCCTTATTCCTTCGACCGCAGAGGGGAGGGGGGGATACCCCTCGGGATAGTAAAGGTAGAGATATTTGAGAAAGGTATAGTACGAATAGAGACCCGCCAGAAAGAGTCCTTCCTTGCCGTCAAGAAATCCCCGTCTCAGAAGATACATTTTCACCGCCATTCCCGCCGGGTGGGTCAACAGGGCCCACAGGGAGGGGGAGCGTCCCTTGAGTTGCATCTCCCGGGCGGCCAGTTTCGCGTATTTTGTCGACTTTGAGAGATACCCGTCGAGGGAGCGGTAGGTGAAGTGAATCAGATTCCCCTCCAGGGGGGCGATCTCTCCCTTGACCAGGATCTGGACGTGCACCTGACGGCGCTCCATCTCCCCCGAATCCTTCCGGAAGAGCCGGACAAGAGGATCCGGAGCCCATCCGCTGTGATGGATGGGCGTCCCCAGGAAGTAGTTCAGGCGGTTGAAGGAGAAGCCCCGGAACCTTTCCTGCCGGCCCGGGTCTTCGAAGAGCTCCCGGATCGACCGGAGCAATTCGGGTGAGAGCCGTTCGTCGGCATCGAGATTCAAGATCCAGGGCCGGGTGGCCAGGTCGAAAAGGCGATTGTACTGGGATCCGAAGTCATCGAAGGGATGGACGAAAAAGTGGACCCCGGCCGCCTCGGCGATGGCGCGAGTCCGGTCGGTGCTTCCCGAGTCGAGGATGACGATCTCGGCGTCGAGATCCTGGAGAGATTCCAGACAGCCGGGGAGATTCTCCTCTTCGTTGTGCGTGAGAATGCAGACCGAAAGGGGCAGGGCCATCAGAAACGATCCGAACGAGGAAAACAGAGGAGTCGTTGGGGGGAGGGGTGCATCGCGTTTTCCTTTCGGCATTCCGGGGATCTTTGACGTTGGCGTATTGCCGATCAGGATAGCAGAGCCATCCCGGAAGGGTAAAGCCTTCTCCGGCCCTTTTCAGGGCAAAAATGGGTCATTTCCTTGTTCATGCCGTCCAGGACGCATGAAGGTGAATCAGGCCGTATCGGGCGGACGTGAAACCTTTCCCCGGGGGTGGTGCTCTTCCAGGGTTTTTTTGAGATGGGCGAGCGAAACGTGGGTGTAGATCTCGGTCGTGCGGATGTCCTCGTGGCCCAGGAGCAGCTGGATGGAGCGGATGTCGAGGCCTTTTTCGAGAAGGTGGGTCGCGAAGGAGTGGCGGAGAACATGGGGGGAGAGGGGGGAGGTGATTCCGGCCTTTCGTCCGTACTTCTTGATCAGGGTCCAGAGGGCCTGGCGAGAGAGAGGGGCGCCGTCCCGGGCCACGAAGAGCTCCGGTCCGGGAGGATGCCAGAGGGAGCGGACCGTTTCGCAATAGGTTCGGACGAGGGCCAGGGAGGCGCTGTCGAGAAAGGAGATCCGCTCCTTGGCCCCCTTTCCCGTGACGACGAGGGCCCCTGATTCGAGATTCAGCCGCTCAATGGGGAAGGAGGCCACCTCGGAGACGCGGAGCCCCGAGGCATAGAAGAAGGCCAGGATCGCCCGGTCCCGGACCCCTTCGGGCCGCTTTTCCTCCGGAGCCGAAAGAAGCCGGGCGATCTCCTCCTGGCTCAGGACCTTGGGAAGGGTCCGGGGGATCTTGGGGGAGGAGAGCTCCTCGGTAGGGTCCTTCCGGACTCCTTCCACCTCGAGGAATCGCGACCAGGTCCGGAGCGAGGAGAGGACGCGGGAGCGGGAACGGGCGGAAAGATCCGGTTTCGAAGAGAAATAAAGGGGGAGATCCTCCGGATCGAAGGTCAGAAGGGTCTTTCCCGAAGGCGAAAGGAACCGGGAAAAGGAGCGAAGGTCGGAGAGATAGGCCTGGGCGGTGTTCTGGGATTTGCCCTGGGCCAGGAGAAGCTCCTCCTCGAAGCGATCGAGAAGGGATTCGACATCATTTCGGGATCCTCGGGCCATGGGAGCCTCCGGGAGGTCAGGTCGTGAAGGGCGGCCCTACTCGCCCATGACCGTGTAGGCGGTCACATTTTTCCCAAAAGATGTGCCCGAGGGAACGCCCATGCAGGGACCGAAGGAGGTGTCCCCTTCCCCCAGAAACACGGCCGGGGCCCCCGTCACGGGGGTCGAGATCGCTGCCATGGCGGACGGCGTGAAGAGGTCGCAGCCCATATAGGCGGCGTTGAACTGGTTCAGGGAGACACCTGTCGGAACCCCGGCGGAAGAGAGCGAATAGGTCAGGACATACTGGGTGACGGCATCGGTTCCGGCATTGGCCACATAGAGAAAATTGCACCCGCTGGCGGCCGTCGTTCCCGTGCAGTAGTTCTGGGCCGGATTCGGACCATGGAAGACGGTTATCCCGGTGGGCGCGCTCAGCTCGCCTCCCGAATAGCTTCCCAGAAAAAGCAGGTTCGCTCCGTTAACGGAGTAGATATCGATGGCGTAAGAACCGTTCGCGCTTGTGGTGACATAGACGACCGGATACTGAGGGTCGGCGGCGATTCCGGCGATGGTGCTTCCCGGGTGATTGGGAAGCTGCGTCGGAGAGGTGCAGGATGGTGTGGATGAACTGTTGCAGGTGAAGAAGGATCCCGATTGGGTCACGCCGATCACCTCCCCTGCCTTGGAGCTGTAGGTCAGGTAGGAGGGGGCGGAGGGAACACTTATTGAAGATCCGCCGCAAGACGTACTCGATGTGACGGAGAGCGAATAGACCGCTCCCGCGCTTCCGGAGGTCGAATAGAACAGGGTTCCGGGGGTCGATGCCGATGTCCCGGGGATCACCGCAAGGGACAGAATGGATGAGGAGGCTGTAACACAGGATGTGACGCTGCCGCTGGTCGGGATGGAGGAGGTCGTGGGCACGGTGACGAAGGAGATGTTTCCTCCGGCATCGCCAAAGAAAAGAGCCGTTGTCTGGGAGCCGGAGCTCCCGTAGGAATCGGTTCCCAGGGCCGTGATTCCGGAGATTCCCGTTGTGGCCTGGGTTGTCGAGCAGGAGGTAGACGATGTCCCTTGTCCGGGCACGTAGCAGTTCCCGGGGGCCTGTCCAAGGGCTGTGAGGGAGCCGACCTGCCCGACCGGAAGGGCGGGGGTGGATCCGGAAAAACTGGTGGCGCTCGTGCAGGCGAAGAAAAAAACGAAGGGAAGGGTCAGGAGCATCAGCCGCGCAAGGCCGGGAGGAAGAGCGAGGAGAGAGCGTTTGCGCATGGGGGCCGACCTACTCACCGTTGATGTCATAGGCGGTGATGTTGTTTCCGAAAGTGATGGAGGTGCCTCCCAGACAGGGACCGGTCTGGATCCCTCCCTCTCCGATGAAGACCTCGGGTTTATTCAACGTTCCCGAGGATCCCGGGAGGGGAAGGGCCGCAATCGCCGACGGCTGGATCAGCTCGCAGCTCGTGTAGGCATTGTTGAACTGGTTGATGGAGACTCCCGTGGGGAGTCCTGTGGAGGAGGTCGAATAGGTCACGATGTATTGGGTGACGGTGTCGTTGCCTTTATTGAGGACGTCCAGAAAGGTGCATTGCTGGGTCGAACAATAGCTTTGGGCCCCGTTGTCTCCCTGGAAAAGGGTGAGCCCAACCGGATTCTGGAGTTCGTTTCCGTTGTAGTTTCCGAGGGAGGTGAGTGTCCCGTTGGAATTGACGAGATAGGGGTAGATCCGTCCGGTGTTGACCCCAATCGCGAGCACGTAAACGATGGGAAGCTGGGGATCGGAGGCGATGGCGGTGATCTGGGGCGAAGTGTCGACCAGTCCGGGAAGTGTTCCCTGGGAGGTGCAGGTCTGGTTGGGCGTGCAGGAGTAGTACTGGTCGTCTCCGGAGACGCCGATTACCTGGTTTGCCGAGGCGTTGTAGGCGAGAACGGTCGGAACCTGGGAAATAACAGCAGTCGCTGAAATAGATCCCGAAGTTGGACAGGCGCCCGAGGCCAGTCCCGCCGCATAGGTTCCACCGGAGGTGGCATAGAAAATCTCTCCGTTTGGCAATCCGGAGGAAGAGGAAGGGGGAACCACCGCCAGGGCGAGCACGGGGGTTGCTAGAGAAGTTGATGTACAGGAAGTGATGGAGGTCGGAGAAGACGCGGCGGTGGCCGAGTCGATGTCTCCGGCCGCATCCCCCCAGAAGAGGACATTGGGCGAAGACGAGGAGACCGCCGAATAGGCCGCAAGCGCGGTGATGGA
>JAKAWK010000122.1 GCA_021827365.1 Nitrospirota bacterium | reverse complement strand
AGTGCAGTCGATTCGTAATCGACAGGTCGTCGGTTCAATCCCGACCGCCGGCTCCATTTTTCTGGTGTGAGCAATGATTTTCTCCGTCAGGTATGAAATCTGCCCAGAGTCAGTCTTGGGTCTTTATCCTTTCCCTTCCCATGTAAAAAGCCTGAATCGATCAGAATGCAAAACCAAGGTTGTCCTTCCCTCATTCCTGTCCTGTCGGGAAGCGCCTAAAAAATAGCCAGATCCCTGAACCATGAGACATCAAGGAGGAAGTAACCGTGGATAAAGGAGAGAGCCTGAAAATCGGATTTGTCGGGGTGGGCCGTATGGGATCCAACATGGCCCTTTGCCTGAGGGATGCGGGATACCGGATTCTGGCAGTCCATGACCGTAATCCCGATGCGGCGAATAGTGTGGCTAGTCAGACGGGAGCCATTGTCGCGCGGTCACTTGGGGAGGTTGCCGAGAGAACCGATGTCATCGTGACAGTGGTCGGCACCGACAAGGAGATGCTTTCACTGTTTTCCGAAACGGGAGACTCCCTTCTCAATGGCGCATCCGGCCGAACCTTTGTCAATTGTGCCACCCTGTCGCCCGATGTCCATGTTGAGATGGAACGCCGTGCTCAGGCCCATGGTGCCGAATCCCTTGAAGTCTCCATGGCCAGCTCTATCATCCAGGCCCGGGAGGGAACGTTGTACCTGATGGTGGGGGGCAAAAGGGAAACTTTTGAACGGGTTCGTCCCATGCTTGAAGCCATAAGCGCCTCTCTTCGATGGATCGGACCTTCGGGACAGGCCGCAAAACTGAAGGCTCTTGTCAACATGGTCATGAATATCAATACGGCTGGCTTGGCGGAGGGATTGGGCCTTGCCGAAGCTCTGGGTCTGGACCTTACAATGGTTCGGGAGGTCTTTTCACAGACAGGGGCTGCTTCCCGTGTTCTTGAAACAGACGGAGGTGACATGCAAAGCCGGGAGCACGATGTCTTTTTTTCAGCTGCCCATGCTGCAAAGGATTCTCATATCGCCCTAACGCTCGCCTCACGGGCCGGTCTATACCTTCCGCTGGCCATGGCAAGCGCAAGCCAATTTGACCGAATGGAGGCTCTTGGGTTGGGAGAGATCGACAAGTCAGGAATTTCTGAGCTGACTTTCCTCTCAAGAGGTGGAGGCGACTTGATTTCAGAAAATGGCAGGAATTCATGAAGAGGAAAGATCGACCATTTCGGCTTGATGATGGAAAGATCGGAATGTTGTCTGAGTGGGGGGAGAAGGGTCCTGTGATTCTCTGTGTCCATGGCATGACGAGTTCCCGACGGGGTTGGGAACGCCTGGCAGGGACGCTTTCAGACACACACAGGGTCTATGCCTATGATCAGAGAGGCCATGGGGATCTGTCAGGGGTTCCAGGGCCCATGACCCTGGAGCAGTCGATACGCGATTTGGAGGCTGCTGCCCGGTCAATCGGGAGTCCTGTTGATATACTGTTGGGACATTCCTGGGGAGGAGCCATCGTCCTTTTGGGAGGGCCGAAGATATCGGCAGATTCTGTCGTGGCGCTCGATCCGATGATACGGGTCAGGCCCGGATCCTTTGTTTCCGATTACGTGGATGACCTTCGGGGTCTGATGGTTCTGGAAGAGGAGGGCCGAGCTCAGGGGATTCAGTCACTTTATTCAGGACTTGACCCTGTGGATCTCGAGGGTAAACTGCATGCCATGAAAGGAATGACGATCCAGACTCTTGAGCGGATCGGATCAGAAAACGGTGTCGAATCTGGCAGGTGGGATTTGAGGGGGTCACTTGAAGATTATCCTATTCCATTACTCGTGATGGTAGCGGGGGAGGACTCTGTCATAGACAAGGATGACCGCCTGTGGTTAGAAGGCCGTGGAAATCACATAAGGGTCAGGACGATTATCGGGGCCGGACACAGTCTCCATCGGTCCCACCTCGGGGCAGTGATAGAGGAAATCATGACCTTCCAAAGAAGTGTGAATTTTTTGAGACGGGGATGACTTGGGAGAAGGATCGGAGGGAAGCCTTTCCCGGGAGGTTGAATGAATCTATCGAAATCAATATATTGTGTGCGACATTTTTGACGGTTTCCAATGGAAAGGATTCAAAGGGTGAGTGAAAACCTTGCCGATTCCGATATCAATTCCGAAAATTTGGAACAGTTTCTTTGCGCCACCTCGCAAAAAATGAAGGATTTGGCAACAGAGATCAGGTTGTATGCTCCGCTGGACTTTCCCGTTGTCATTGAGGGGGCTTCGGGCACGGGAAAGGAAGTGATTGCCACAGCCCTGCACAAACTTTCGGGACGGTCTCCCTTCATTGTGATCAATATGGGAGAGGGCCCGGAAACCCTGTTTGAAAGTGCAATATTCGGGCACAAGAAAGGGGCCTTTACGGGGGCGGACCAGGAAAGAACAGGATTTTTAGGACAGGCAAAAAACGGGACGGTTTTTATGGATGAAATCAATAGCCTGCCTCGTTCCCTTCAACCGAAACTCTTGAGGGTTCTCGAGAATGGAACATATTGGCCTGTCGGATCATCGAAAATCGAAAAGACCCAGGCAAGATTTATTTTTTCGAGCAATCAATCCCTGGAGGAACTGAAATCAAGGGGGGATCTGCGAGAAGACATCTTTTACCGGCTTGGAAGGATCATCCGGATCCCCTCCTTGAGCGAGCGCAGGGAAGATATTCCTCCAATAACCGAAAAGCTGCTCAGAATCGCAAAAAGGAAGATTGACAGGGGAGGGAGGAGTCATACAAAGAGCCGATTCTCTGGCCCAGATCTTCCGGTGGTGACAGAGGCTGCAATGAAGAAACTCACGGCCTACCATTGGCCCGGGAATATCCGCCAGCTGAAAATGGTCCTTGAGAGAGCCCTTCTGCTCTCCAGGGAAGGAAAAATCAAGCCGGAATACCTGGAGTTGCCCTATGCGGAAGAATCTCTGGAGGATTTTAATTCGGCCATGGAAAAATTTGCGACCGAGTATTTTGACAGGGTCGGGCGAATTGCAGGGAATAACATAAAAATCGGAATGGAAATAACAGGGATGACGGAGACAACCTATCGAAGAAAGATGAGAAAATTTGGAAAGAAATAACCCTAGGATCATCCGGAATTATTAATAGGGGAAGAAGATAGTTCCCTGAACCCTTGACAATTATTCCTCAAGAAAGTATACTCCCGGTTTGTCTTCGTTCTAAATTTTGGGTTTTGATGAATGGCCAATCTAGAAAGCGCATGCCTGTAGACAAGGGTTTTGTCCTGGCGAGAGTCAGCTCTCCTCCGTTGCCTGGCCACATATTTATCAAAGGGGAGGTTCCCGAGCGGACAAAGGGAACAGACTGTAAATCTGTCGCCAGCGGCTTCGGAGGTTCGAATCCTCCCCTCCCCACCATAGGTGATTGCTGAACGGTTAAATGCGGGAATAGCTCAGCGGTAGAGCGCCAGCCTTCCAAGCTGGACGTCGCGGGTTCGAATCCCGTTTCCCGCTCCATTTCTTTTATTTAAGGAATGCTAGCTGCCCTTGTAGCTCAGTTGGCAGAGCACATCCTTGGTAAGGATGAGGTCACCGGTTCAATCCCGGTCAAGGGCTCCATTGTTCGTTACCGAAAGTTTTCCTAAATCCACATGGAGGAATAGATGGCAAAAGCAAAATTCGAGAGAACAAAGCCGCATTTGAATATTGGAACGATCGGCCATGTGGATCATGGGAAGACGACGCTGACGGCGGCGATCACGCGAGTTTTGGCAGCGAACAAGATGGCGGAATTTCTCGCGTATGACCAGATCGACAAGGCGCCGGAAGAGCGGGAGCGTGGGATTACGATCGCCATTGCGCACGTGGAATATCAGACGGCAAACCGGCATTACGCGCATGTGGATTGTCCGGGGCATGCGGACTACGTGAAGAACATGATCACGGGAGCAGCCCAGATGGACGGAGCAATCCTTGTGGTGTCGGCGGCGGATGGACCGATGCCTCAGACCCGGGAACACATTCTGCTGGCGAGACAGGTGGGGGTTCCGTACATTGTGGTGTTTCTGAACAAGGTGGACATGGTGGATGACCCGGAGCTTCTGGAACTGGTGGAATTGGAAGTGCGGGAGCTTCTTTCGAAGTATGAGTTTCCGGGGGATGAGATTCCGATTACGCGGGGATCGGCCCTGAAGGCGCTGGAGTGTGGATGCGGGAAGAGGGACTGTCCGAATTGCGGACCGATTCTGAAGCTGATGGACACGGTGGATGAGTATATCCCGACGCCGGTGCGCGATGTTGAAAAGCCGTTCCTGATGCCGGTGGAGGATGTGTTCTCGATCAGCGGACGCGGAACCGTGGTGACGGGACGTGTGGAGCGCGGGATCGTGAAGGTGGGAGAGGAGATCGAGATTGTTGGGATCCGGGACACGCAGAAGACTGTTGTGACGGGAGTGGAGATGTTCCGGAAGGTGCTAGATTCTGGGCAGGCCGGAGACAACGTGGGATTGCTGCTGCGAGGAACGAAGAAGGAAGATGTGGAGCGTGGGATGGTTCTGTCGAAGCCGGGATCGATCACGCCCCACACGGAATTTGAGGCGGAAGCCTACATTCTGACGAAGGAAGAAGGAGGGCGTCATACGCCGTTCTTCAATGGATACCGGCCGCAATTCTACTTCCGGACGACCGATGTGACCGGGGTCGTGTCGCTGAGTGAGGGAGTGGAAATGGTGATGCCTGGAGACAACATTCGGGTGAAGGTGAAGCTGATCACGCCGATCGCGATGGAAGACGGGCTTCGGTTTGCGATCCGGGAAGGTGGCCGGACTGTCGGAGCCGGAGTGATCTCCAAGGTTATCCTCTAAAA
>JAKAWK010000121.1 GCA_021827365.1 Nitrospirota bacterium | reverse complement strand
CAAGCCTTTCCTGCCGCTTCTGGAGATATTCCTGGGAGGACTTTTGGTCCTGGTCTTCAGTCTCTTCATCCTGAAACCGATTCTCCAGAGCATGGTCACGAAGGCGGTGCCCCTTCCGGCCCAGGGGCCAGGAGTGATGCCGATTCCCGTGCGGGAGAGCGAACAGGAGGTCGTCCGTTCCAGCAAGGAGGATGTTGCCCAGATGACTCAGGAGGATCCCTCCCAGGCGGCCCAGGTCCTCAGGCTGTGGCTCAAGGAAAAGTAGGAGGGAGTCGCGTTGGCCAAGAGGAAGCTGTCCGGTCTGGAGAAGGCGGCGATCTTTATCGCCGCTGTCGGGCCGGAGGTCGCCGCCGAGATCCTGAAGCAGCTTGACATCAAGGAGGTCGGGGTGATTTCGAGCTTGATCGCCCAGATGGGAGAGGTCAGCACCGAGGAGATCGACGAAGTGATGGGGGAGTTCTCCGTTGTCTACAAGGCCACCCGAGGTCTTCCGCGCATGGGTGAAAAATACATGCGCGAAATTCTGGAGAAGTCCCTCGGCAAGGAGCAGGCCGACCAGATCTTCGAGTCCATGAATGATCAGGAAGGGACCAATCTCCAGTCCCTCAAGTGGATGGATCCCAAGTCGATCGCGAACCTGATAAGAAATGAGCACCCCCAGACGATCGCCCTGATCCTGAACTACCTGAATCCCAACCAGACGGCCAATGTCCTGGCCTACCTTCCGGAGGCCCTCAAGGCGGATGTGGTTTTTCGCATGGCCACACTGGAGGACATCAATCCCCAGGTGATTCGTGACCTCGAGGAGGTCATTTCGACCGAAATCCAGATGATGGGAGGGTCTTTGACCAGCCTGGGTGTGAGCCGGATTGAAAAGACCGCCAACCTGTTGAATGAAATGGACCGCTCGACGTCGGAGGGAATTCTCGACTACATCGGCCAGAACGACCAGGCGGTGGCCGAACAGATCCGGGCGCTCATGTTCGTCTTCGACGACCTTGTCATGGTGGACAACCGGGGAATCCAGGCCCTCCTCCAGAGCGTTTCACGCGATATCCTCACCAAGGCGATGCGGGGTGCGGGGGATGCCGTCAAGGAAAAGATCCTGTCGAACATGTCGACAAGGGCGCAGGCGGCTCTCAAGGAAGATATCGACTCGATGGGGGGCATCCCCCTCAAGGATGTGGAATCCGCCCAGGCCGAGATCATGAAGACCGTCCGCCGCCTCGAGGCCGAAGGGAAGCTGGTGATCCTCGGGCGGGGAGGAGAACAGATTGTCTAGCGCCGGCCGGGGTTTCCGAGGGTGGAGCCAGGAGAGCCTTGAAGGGTCGGGAAGGTCCGGGAATGGCGGTAGGGAGGGTGAAACCCGGAGCGGCTCCCGTGATCAGAAAGCTCAGATATCCTCATCCCGGATCGAGGAAGATCTTTTTCTCCGCTCGGAAGAGGTGGCCCGTGTCGAGGAGGAGGCCCGGAAAATCGGCTATGAAGCCGGATATGCCGAGGGATTCGAAAGGGCCCGGGCCGACATGGAACCTCTTCGCCAGGCCTGGCTCGACTGGGCGTCCCGGATGCACCGATTCGAAGACGAACGTCTCAGGGGGCTTCTTCCAGTCCTGGTGGAGATTCTCGACAAGGCGCTTCAAAAGGTCCTCGGAGAGGAGGAGGACCGCCCAAAGATCCTCAGGAAGCTCCTTGAACGCATGGTGGGGGACTATGCCTCCGGCCGCGAAGGGGAGCTTCTGGTGGCGGAGTCGGATTATCAGGTGATCGCCCGGTCCGATCCCGGATTTCCGGAAGAGCTTGCAACCCGGGGGATTCGGCTCGGAGTTGGTCCGGATCTGCTTCCCCGGCACGTGGAACTCCGTTTTGCCGACAGGATTGTCTCCTTCGACCCTGCCTTTGCCGGGGGCTCTCTTCGACGAACGCTCTCCCGGGTCAATCCCGGTCCGATCAATGAAAGTCCTGGCGGAAACGAAGGGGAGGTTCATCCGTGAGGGTCGGGATGGAGGACGCCCTGTTCGACGGGTGGCTTGCCCAGGCGGGAAAGTCGATGGACCGCCTTCTTTCGGGGTGGAGTCCGGACCAGGAAGGGGGCCTGGTGGTCCAGGGAGTGGGGCTCATGATCGAGGCCAAGGGAATGAATCTGGGGGTGGGGGAAATCTGCACGCTCCTTTCCGATCCCCCGATCGATGCCGAGGTGGTGGGATTCAGGGAGGGGAGGACCCTCCTGATGCCGCTTGGAGACCTCGAGGGAGTCAGGCCGGGAACCCGTCTGATGAGGAAAAGCCGGATCACCTCGGTCTTTCTCTCTCCTGAATGGCTGGGCCGGGTCATCGATCCGCTTGGCCGACCCCTGGACGGAAGACCTCTCCCGGAAGGAACGGTCGAGATGCCCCTTCGGGGACGGCCCATCAATCCGCTAAAGCGCCAGAGGATCGATTCCCCTCTCGACCTCTCCGTCCGCTCGATCAATGCCCTGGTCACGGTCGGTATCGGCCAGAAGATCGGGGTCTTCGCCGGACCGGGGGTGGGAAAAAGCACCCTGATCGGGATGATGGCCCGGAATGCCGCCGTGGATGTCAATGTCATCGCCCTGGTCGGAGAACGGGGTCGGGAGGTCCGGGAATTTCTGGAGAGGGACCTGGGGCCGGAGGGGTTGTCCCGGTCGGTTCTCGTGGTGGCCACAGGAGAGCAGCCGCCTCTCCTCAAGACCCGTGCCACCCTTTTGGCCATGGCCATTGCCGAAATGTTCCGGGACATGGGGAGACAGGTCCTGTTTGTTATGGATTCCCTGACCCGGTATGCCGGAGCGCTTCGGGAAATCGGTCTGGCAACGGGAGAACCTCCGTCGGCACGGGGATACACCCCTTCTGTCTTTGCCCAGCTCCCCCGGCTGGTGGAAAGGGCTGGCTGCGGAGAAGGGGCAGGGTCCATCACCGGGATCTTTACCGTTCTCGTGGAGGGGGACGATATCCCCTCCGATCCTCTTTCGGAGGCCCTGACGGCCATTCTTGACGGCCATGTCCACCTGTCGCGCTCCCTGGCCCAGGAAGGCATTTTTCCCGCAGTCGATCCTGTTGACAGTCTCTCCCGGGTGATGGTGGACATCGTACCGGAGGAGATCCAGACATTGGCCCGGGAATGGCGACGTCTTTACGGCCTTTACCGGCGCTCCGAGGACCTGATCCGGATCGGGGCCTATGTGGCAGGGACCGATCCGCTGCTCGACCGGGCGGTCGGCCTTCACGAGGCAATGACGGATTTTCTGCGCCAGTCCAGGGAAGAGCGGGTCTCCCTCGATCGGGCCTTCGAGGATCTTGCCCTCTCTTTGGAGGAAGTGCCGGAGGAGATCCCATGACAGGCCTGACCCTGGACGGGGCGGGCGATGGCTGAAAGGACCTTTTCCCTGGAGGCTGTCCTGGCTCTCCGGGAGGCGGAGCTTGAGGCGGTCGAGCGCGATCTCGCCAATATCGGGAGGGAGCGGGCCCGGGAACAGGAGAAGACCCGGGAGATGCGTCGAAGGAAGGCGGCAGGGATCGCCTCCATCGAAGACGCCACCGGGAAACGGGAGACAGGGTTTCTTGTGGCCTTGTATGGCTGGCTTGAGCATATGGAGCTCCGGATCCGGGAGCAGGAGCAGAAGGAGCGTCTCATGGACGGGGAGCTCGAACGGGTCCGGGGGCTCTGGAAGAAGGCCAGGATGGAAAAGGAAAAGGTTCTCATTCTCCGGGAGAGTTTCCGCGGGGAAGAGCGGAGGAGGGCTCTCCGAACCGAGGAGCGCTCCCTGGAGATCTGGATTGAGGCCAGAGAAGCGAACCGGAAGCTCTCCGGGAGAAGGGATCCATGACGGACAGAAGGACAAAGGGTCCGTTCCTCGGGAGGATGGCGGCGACCTTGATGCTGCCTCTTCTTATCATTTCCGGGCAGGAGTCCCTTCCGGTCGCGGCCGCCGGAAGTTCCGGCCAGCCCGCGGCTTCCTCCAGCTCGGAGGAGCGTCGCCTGCTCCTGATGAAGCAGGACCTAGACCGGGAAATCGAGCGCAACAGGAAGATTCTTGCGGAGATCGACAAGAAGCTTGAACTCTACCGTTCCCTCAGGAAAAAAAATGTTAGAAGGCTCATAAGGCTTTATGAATCGATGGCCCCACGGACGGCGGCCTCCCAGATCAATGCCATGCCGAAGTCTCTCCGGTTGACATTGTTTTCGGGAATGAATCCACGGAAGGCATCACGCATCATGCAGTACGTGGACCCTCGCGTGGCGGCGGAAATCTCGGCCCAGATGGCTGGAGAATCCCGCGCACAGGGAGGCAGTCGTTGAACCTCTTTCGGAAGGGGCATCGTGATGGGAACGGCACCAGCATCCATTTTGCGGAAAATCCCGGACTCGGGGGGAGCCAGGGAACCGGAAGAGACATCTGCCAAGACCGACCCTAAAGAGACGGCCGGCCCGGTGTCTTCCAAGTCGACCCGTTCCGGAAAGGATGTCCGGTCGGAGAAGACCTCGGGACACAGAAAGAGTTCCTTCGCCGCACTTTACCGGGGGGCTCTGGAAAAAAATGCCGGTCTTGTCCAGGAGCCGGAGATCCCCCAGGAGGGTTCGGAAGTCCCGTCCGTCCGCAGGACGGGCTCCCGAAGCCTGCCTCCAAAATCTGCCGGGCATGGCCGGAAAAAGAAGGAAAATCCTTCAGAGGCGGCCCTTCTTCCGCTTCTGGAATCTCCCGAGGAACTCTCCCGGAAAAAGGATCCGGCGATCTCCCGCACCTCGCGGGAGGCATCCGTCCGCCCCTCTCCTGTCCTGTGGGGACCTCTTGCCCTCACGAAGGAGGGACCCTCCCCTTCTCCCGCTCCGCCGCCTTCAACCCGGACCAGGATCATCTCTCCTCCGGCACCCCCCCGGTCCAGATCG
>JAKAWK010000120.1 GCA_021827365.1 Nitrospirota bacterium | reverse complement strand
GATTGAGACCCGGCGTGTTCTGTGGTATAAATTTTTCATACACTCCGTGGGCGGGATTAACTCAGCGGTAGAGTGTCAGCTTCCCAAGCTGAAGGTCGTGGGTTCGAATCCCATATCCCGCTCCAATATTTATGATTAAAATCCCCATACCAGCCTAAAAGAACGATCATGATCTACAGGAATTCATATTCGACAATATCTTGGTCCGGATGTGCCAACCTACGACCGGATTGAAGCGGACCACGGGACAAAGCAGTCAGTTCACGTCCTGTTCCAAATATATCCCATCTATCACCTAACGCTCTACCGCTGTTTTCAAATCCTATATCCGTCATGAACCGGAAGATCGTCCGGCGCCGGATCCGGCCGGATTCAAGATGGTTCATGATTCGTGGTCCGATGCCTTTGAGCCCCTTTCCGGATCCAGGATTTAAAGGGGGTCCAGTTTTTCATCCATTCCGGGATGCTTTCTGCGGCCATCGGCCGGGCAATGGCATATCCCTGGGCGATCTCGCATCCCATTCCGATCAGAAGACGTCCCTCCTCCTCGGTCTGGACTCCCTCCGCGATCGTATCGATCCGCATCATCCGGCAGACCGATACAAGACTCGATACAAGGATCCGGGCCTTCGCGCTCTCCCGGAGATTTTCCACGAATCCTTGGGCGATCTTGATTCCCCCCACGGCGAGATCCTGGAGAGAGGTCAGGGAGGCCTGTCCCGTTCCAAAATTGTCGAGGACCACCCCAACCCCCAGAGCGCGGCATCTCTCGATCGCCTGCTGGAGTTGGGACGAATGCCGCAGGGTTTCGGTTTCCATGACCTCGAGGGTGAGGGGGGTGTCTCCCCTCTGGCGGTCGATCGAGGATGTCAGGTCATCCTGGAAGGAGGAAGACAGGAAATGTCGGGCTCCGATGTTGACGCTGACCCGGAGGTCGACTCTCTCTTGTTTCCAGCGGCTCTGTTGGACGAGAGCCTCCCCCAGAACGAACCGGCCGAGAGAGGCGATCAGGTCGCTTTGTTCCGCCACCTCGATGAAGGCCTCCGGCAGCAGAAAGCCCCGCTCCGGATGGTTCCATCGAACCAGGGCCTCCACCCCCACGATCCGTCCGGTCGTCATGTTCACCTGGGGCTGATAATGGAGGACGAATTCCCCCTTCGGCAGGGCCCGTTCGAGTTCGGTCCGGAGTCGGTGCGACTCGTTAAGTTTCTCCTCCATTTCCTGCTGGAAAAGAGCCCACCCGTTGCGACCGCGATCTTTCACGCGGTAAAGGGCCAGGTCCGCGTGGGCGATTAGGGAGGGGGCCTCTCCCCGGTCGGGAGGGCAGATCGTAAGTCCCAGACTTCCGGAAATACGAACCGGGGTCCCGTCCACGGATCCCACTTCGAAGGGATCGCGAAGCGATTCCACGATCTTCGTGAACACCTCCTGGGGGTCCGCTCTTGGGTCCAGATTCGTCAGCAGAAGCCCGAACTCGTCTCCGCCCAAACGGGCCAGCGTATCGGTCTTCCGCAAAACTCGTCTCAGACGGGCAGCAACCTGGATCAAAAGCGCGTCCCCCGTTTGATGGCCCAATCGGTCGTTGACGCCCTTGAATCCGTCCAGATCGAGAATCCCGACGACAAAACGCTCCCGGGTCCGCCCGGACCGGACGAGGCTCCGTTCGATCCGCTCCCAGAAGACGGTCCGGTTGGGAAGGTCGGTGAGGGCATCGTGGGTCGCCAGATGCTTGATCCGGTCTTCGTTGATCTTCCGCCCGGTGATGTCGGTAAAGATCCCAAGGTAATTCGCGCGGGGGCCGTTCCGTTCGAGAAGACTCATCGAGAGACGCTCGCAATATTCCTCCCCCGACTTTTTCCGGTTCCAGAGCTCCCCTTCCCAATGCCCTTTCCGCTCGATCTTCGTCCACATCCTGTCGTAAAAATCCCGGTCCTGCCTCCCGCCGTTGAGAAGGACGAGATCCTTTCCCAGGACCTCCTCCCGAGAATATCCCGTGATCTGGACGAAGGAGGGGTTCACGTCGATGAGGGTGCGTTTTTCATCAACAATGAAGATCCCTTCGGAGGCTTTCTCGAAAAGACGGAGATATCGCTCCCGGATCTTTTCGTCCTTCTGCTTCTGGGTGATGTCCTGTCCGGAGACGACCAAGCCATTTCGGGTCCCGTCCGGTTCGAACAGGGGGATTTTCGTCACCTCCAGAATCACCGGATCGCCACCCGGGTCGTTCGGCACGATCTCGATTCCTTTGCTGGGTTTTTCATGAAGCCAGGCCGCTTCGTCGGAGAGAAGACATCCCCGGTGGAGATCGGCGAATTCCAGATTGGACCCGACGAGATCCCGGTCTGTCTTCCCGAGCCAGTCGGACCGCCCTCCGAGCCGGAACAGGCGAAGGCCTGCGGTGTTCACGATCTCCCACCGCCCCTCTCCGTCCTTGAAGAAAATGACCTCGGGAAGGGTTTCGATCAGGGTGCGGAGCCGCTCTTCGGACCTTTTTCGGGCCCTTTCCGTGTCGATGTTGTCCAGAGCCATGGAAAGGATTCGGGCGGTTTCGCCAAGGAGTTCCTGGATGTCGGGGGTGAAGAAATCCTTTTCGCTGGAGACGATCGCAAAGGCTCCCACGCATCGCCCTCCCCGAAAGATCGGGCAGACGCCGCTCGACCGGAAGGAGAGATGGAGATAGTTTTCGACGCGGGCCTTTTGGCTGGCATTCCTGTAGTACGCCAGAAGGTCGCCTATGAATACCGGCTTTTCGCTCAGGAAACTTCGAACGGTCACGGACCGGGCATCGGGTGAGGCAGGGTTGAGGGAAAAGGACAGGGGATGGCGGGTGGTCACTCCCTCCCGGTCGGTGATATGATGGACTCCAAGCCGCAGTTCTCCCTCCTCCAGGAAATAAAAACCCGCCGCGGTGAAACCTGCCTGGCCGATCAGGATGCGGATCGTTTCGGAAAGGAGCTCCTTCTCGTCGGGATTTTTCCGGATGAGCGCATTGATCTCAGACAGGACTTCATATAACAGGGTCAGGATCCGGTGTTCTTTTTCTAGACAGATCCGCTCATGGAAAAGTCCTACTTGGCGACCCAACCTATCGAAGAGAGCGAGTGCCTCCCGGGAAAAGGTCCGGGACGGATCGGAAAATCCGAAAAGAAGAACGGCCACGATTTCCCCTCCCGACCGTAAAGGGATCCCTAGCACTTTCCGGATTCCCGTCCGGAAGAGTTCCGACAGAAAAACTCCGTCGTCTCTGGCGATTTTGCCGCGGCCGGACCGGATGATCCGGCCAGGGAGTCCTTTGTCCTCCGGAAAGGACCGGTCGAGAAGGGTGTCCTCCAGGGGGGTGGGGTGGGGGTTGTATTCCCATTGGTAGCAAAAGGTCCGTTTTTCCCGGTCCCGGCGGGCCCAGAGCGCATAATCCGCCCTCACAAGGCGGGACATCCCGGCCAGAGCCGCATTGGAGAATCCTCCGGGCCGGGTCTCCTGCGACAAACGCTCGATCAGGGAAAGAATCTCTTCGGCAGGAATGGCATTCGCAATCCCCCAAGGGAATTGATTAGATTCGTTCAACGGAAGCCTTTCAATGTCCGTTTCCCGGTCTTCACAAGGTGGTCCCGTTTGATAGACAAGAAATTCCCCCGATGTCGTATTATGATGACCCCTCAAGGTTCGTCATAAAAGACCGAGGTCCGGTTCCGTCCGCCTGTCTTGGATTGGTAGAGGGCCTTGTCGGCCCGATCCAGCGATTGATGCCAATCCTTCCCGTCCGTCAAGGTGTCGAGTCCGATCGAAACCGTAAAAGTCCCGATTTTCTGTCGCGTTTTGGAACTCAGGAGTTCTATCTTCTCGACATGTTCGCGGATATGTTCCGCAACAATATGAGCGTGGGGGGTGTTGGTTCGAGGAAGGACGATGGCAAATTCCTCTCCCCCGACCCGAGCCACGATGTCCTCTCCCCTGACGCTGAAACGAATGGCCTTTGCCACGGCCTGGATGACCTTGTCTCCCAGAAGATGCCCGCGAGCATCATTGATTTTCTTGAAGTGATCGATGTCGACCATGAGGAAGGAGCAGGGTTCTTTTTTTTTGAAGTTTGCCAGAAGGCACTTGTCGACCTCCTGTTCCAGACCTCTCCGGTTTAACAGTTCCGTCAGGGGATCAACCTGTGCGGCAATCTTTGCCGATCGAAGTTCCTTGTTGAGGCGGTCGATCTCCGACTGGCTTTCCTTGAGACGGTCTTCAAGGATACTGGTGGACCGTTTCATCGAATCCGTGTCCACCAGGGTTTTTTTCACAACATGGAGGAGATCGACAGAATTTAGCGGCCCTGATCCCTCGAGTGTCGATTTCGTCGACTCCAGACCTTCCTGAAATTTTGCCGCATTCAGGAGGGTCGAGGAGGTCGATTCCGAGAGTCGCGTGAGGAGGTTTTGAAGATCCCTTGAAACCGCTTCCTGGTTGGAATTGAGTTGGGACAGAAATTCAGGAACCAAATGGTTGACGAAAATATTTTCCATTTCTTGATCGGAAGAAGCGTGGCCCGAATGGATCAGGGCATCGACGGCTTCCTTGAGAGGTGGGTTGATTCCGGTAACATACTCGTAAATGACGGAATAGTGGACAGGAGTGAAGGGAATTCCCAATTCCGTCAGTTTTTGAAGGACCAACCGAAAATTTTCGGCGCTTGCCGCCAGGCCGTCTTTATACCGCATCCTTCCTCCTGCGTCAGGGAAGATAAATAGGTCCTATCTTAAAACACCAATAGTTTTGAATAAAGAACCCTATAATGTCCCAAAAACCGAAATTGATTTCAGAACATGATGTGACAGGAGGAGTGAGGAGAGGAAATCCGGGATTTTTTGAACGGGATTGTCCTTCCCAGCCCCTTGATCGTCTCCGGATGAGGGTGAATCACCCCTTCATCCCGTCTTTATTCGGTTTCAAGGTGCTCTTTGCACGCACCTCTCCTGTTTCTGAAGGGTATGGGGTCT
>JAKAWK010000119.1 GCA_021827365.1 Nitrospirota bacterium | reverse complement strand
CGGGTGACCTCTTCCGGAACAGGATCATGATTCCGATCCGGGAGAGGCCGGGACAGGCTCCCTCGGGATTCGGGGGACGGCTCATCGAACCCGGTTCCCGCTTCCCGAAATATCTGAATTCGGCCGAATCCCCCTACTTTCGGAAACGAGAGATCCTCTTCGGTCTCGACCAGGCCGCGGAAACCCTGAAAAGGGAGGAACGGGCCCTGGTGGTCGAGGGATATTTTGACGTGATGCGTCTTTCGCAGGATGGAATCGGCGGTGTGGTGGCCCCGCTGGGCACGGCCTTGGGGCCCGCCCATGTCTCCCTTCTCAAGCGTCATGCCCGGGAGGTCGTCCTCCTCTTCGACGGAGACCGTGCAGGACGGGATGCCGCCGTCCGGATCATCAGCCGGTTCCTCTGGGATCCCGATCTCCTCTTCCGGGCGGTGTGGCTTCCCGACGGGACAGATCCCGACCAGTGGATCGTCCGGGAAGGGGCCTCGGGGGTCAGGCGAGCCCTTGAGGGGGCCCTGCCGATGGGGGATTTTGTCCTCGACTGGCTCGCGGCCTCCATCGCAAGGATCAGGAAGGACCGGGGAGGAGAGGGGAAATCCTCTCTTGTTGCTGATTTTCTCTCCATGGTCCGCGCCTTTCCGGACCTTGAGGTCCAGGAACAACTTCTGGAACGCGGCGCCATTCTTCTCGACACCATGAAGGACCTCCTGGCCATGCAGCTTCTCTCGGGAGAGTCGGCCCACACCCGGGAGACAGCGAAAAAAGGCGACCCCGATCCCGCGAACCTCAACAACCGGGGGCTGGCCTGGCGGAACATCCTCGTCGAGCTGGCACGACTCTGGGTCGACGGAGGAACCCCCCATCCGAAGGAGCTTTGGAAGCGTGAGGACTTTTCCTTCATCGACGACCCTTCCCTTTCGGGAATTCTCGATGGTCTCTGGACCCTGGAAGAGGATCCCTCAGCCTCGCTCCACGACCTTCTCAAGAGGGACGCTTTCCTCTGGAAACAGTGGTATGACCTGCCCTCGGACCCGGGGTCCCGGCAGGTGCGCCTAGACGATGTCTGTACGGCGATCCGCCGCCTCTCGCGGAAAAATGCCCGTCCCGTGACTCTCCGGACACAGGAAGCCGGGGCCGGCAGGCAACAAGCCTATTAGGGGAGAATGAATGGCAAAGAACGAACGCATCAGCGAAATGAAGGATCTGATCAACCTTGGAAAAGAACGGGGATATCTGACCTATGACGAACTGAACCACGCCCTTCCTACAGAGGCGGTGGATTCGGAGGAAATGGACTCGATCCTGACCTACTTCGGGGATATGAACATCGACATCGTGGGAGACGAGTCGGAACAAGGCGAGTTCGGGGAGATGGAGGGCGAGGAAGAGGAGATCTTCGAGGAGCTCGAAACCTTGGGACTCGAGTCCGAGGAGGATGCGGAGGAGGCTCATGAGGCCGCCCTGTCTGCCGCCGTCCGGACCGACGACCCCGTCCGCCTCTATCTCAAGGAGATGGGATCGGTCCCCCTTCTCACCCGGGACGGGGAGATCCGGATCGCCCAGCGGATCGAGGAGGGGAAGACCGAGGTCTTTTCCTTCCTCTTCGGAATTCCCCTCTCCATCCAGAGCATTCTTGGACTCCGGGACCGTGTCCAGACGGGCGTGACCGGCATCCGCGACGTGGTCGACGTGGACGAGGAGGAGGAATCAGAGGAAGGGAAGTCTCCGGCCCTTCGCGAGGCGACCGAAACCTTCATCGCCCAGGCCTCGCGCATCGAGGAGCAGTTCCAGAAGATGAACGAGATCTCCCAGGAGATGAAGACGGTCCTCAAGGACCAGTCAAAGAAGCGGGCCCTGCGGGAACGCCTCCGGAAGATCCGTCACGAGGTAGTCGAGGTCATCCTGGAGATGCATCTCCAGCAGAAGCAGATCGACATTCTGGTCGAGAAACTGCGGGACGTGGTCGGTCAGTTCGAGGAAACCGAACGCCAGCTCGAACAGGCCCGACGAAAGATCGGACACACCCGGGACGAGATTCTCCGCCGCCTGGGAGACGGCACGGAGGAGCCCTCCATCGAGCCGGAAAAGCGGGAGCTTTACGAACAGTTCGAAAAGGCTCACGACCGGATTGCCCACCTCGAGGTCGAAACCCTGCTCTCCCCCTCCGAGGCCAAGGAAAGCCTCCAGCAGATATTCCGGGGCGAGGAGAAGGTCAGGGAGGCAAAAGCCGAGCTCATCAAGGCCAACCTCCGGCTTGTCGTCTCCATCGCCAAGCGCTACACCAACCGGGGACTCCAGTTCCTCGACCTCATCCAGGAAGGGAACATCGGCCTGATGAAGGCGGTGGACAAGTTCGAATACAAGAGGGGCTTCAAGTTTTCGACCTACGCCACCTGGTGGATCCGCCAGGCGATCACCCGGGCGATCGCCGACCAGGCCAGGACCATCCGGATCCCGGTCCACATGATCGAAACCATCAACAAGCTGATCCGGACAAGCCGCCACCTCGTCCAGGAACTCGGGCGGGAGCCGCTCCCCGAGGAGCTGGCCAAGGAGATGCAGATGCCGGTGGACAAGGTCCGGCGGGTCCTGAAGATCGCACGGGAACCGATTTCTCTTGAAACTCCCATCGGAGAGGAAGAAGATAGCCATCTGGGGGATTTCATCGAGGACAAGAAGACGATCTCCCCGATCGACTCGGCGGTCCGGTATGACCTGGTGAAAAAGATCGGGCAGGCCCTCTCGTCGCTCACAGACCGGGAGGAAAAGGTGATCCGGCTCCGGTTCGGCATCGGGGAGTCCACCGACCACACCCTGGAGGAGGTCGGCCAGGACTTTGACGTGACCCGCGAACGGATCCGGCAGATCGAGGCCAAGGCCTTAAGAAAGCTCCGCCATCCGAGCCGGAGCAATCACCTCAAGAGTTTCCTGGACTGGTAGAAGGGGAAGGCGTTCACGAATGGGCCTATAGCTCAACGGCAGAGCTGCCGGCTCATAACCGGTTGGTTCCAGGTTCGAATCCTGGTGGGCCCACCATACAAACTAAAGAAATGGAAAGGATAGGTCACTTGGACGTGGGACCTTCGGTCCAGGACACGCTGGCCCTGGTTTATCGGTTGCAGTCGATCGACAGCGAATTGGCCCACATCACCCAGGAAATCGAGGCAAGCCGCGACGCCCTAAAGAAGAGGGAAGAGAGTCTCGAGGCCCTGGCACAGCTCATGGAGTCCGAAAAGAACGAAATCCTCCGCCTGGCCCGGGACCGGCGGGACCGGGAGGAGGAGCTCCGGACCAACGAACACCTCATCTCCGAGAACAAGAAAAAGAACAAGGAACTCAAACACTCCCGGGAAATCCAGGCCTATCTGGCCGAGATGGAGTTCCGCCGCGACGAGGTCGAACGCCTCCAGGACGAGATCCTCCGGATCATGGAAACCCAGGAGACCCTCGAAAAGGCGTTGAAGGAACGGGAGAAGGATTTTTCTGCAAAGCAGGAGGAGCTTTCCGCCTTCCGGACAGCCGCCCAGGAAGAGAGCGGCTCCAGGATGGACCGGATCCGGGGTCTCGAGGAGGAAAAAACCCTTCTTGCGGACCAGTTCCCCGATCCCCTCTTCCAGCAGTACACACGGTTGCGACAGTCCCACAGAAACGGCCTGGTGGTCTCCCGCATCCTGAACGGGACATGCGAGGTCTGCCGGATGACCCTGCCGCCCCGGACGCTGACCGAGGTCAAGAAACGGCAGAAAATCATCCCGTGTCTCCACTGCCAGCGATGGCTTTTCATGGAGGATGCCTCTCCAAGGAGTTGAACCTTAAGCCTTGGCTTCCTTCGCAATTCGGATCCGGACCAAAGACGGGCAGGTGGCCGCCCGGACCCTTCACGGGTCCGGGAGGAAAGTCCGAGCACCAAAGGGCAGGGCGCTGGGTAACACCCAGTCCTGGCGACAGGAAGGACAGTGCCACAGAAAACAAACCGCCGGACCTTTGTCCGGTAAGGGTGAAAAGGCGAGGTAAGAGCTCACCGCGTCTCCGGTGACGGAGACGGCATGGTAAACCCCGCCCGGTGCAAGACCAAATAGGGAGGCTCGCAGTCATGCGGAAGGCCGGCCCGGCCCACGCCTCCGGGTAAGGTCGCTTGAGGCCCGGGGTAACCCTGGTCCCAGAGTAATGGCCACCCTCGACAGAACTCGGCTTATGACCGTTCTTTGCCGGATCCGAAATCCGAAGGACAGACCTTTCTGATGCCCGATTCCTCTCTCTCTTTGCCGTACGACGGCATCTCCCTGGTCTCCGACCCCGTCCACGGCTATCTCTCCTTCGTCGATACCCCGGCGGGGCCGACCGGGACCACCGAACGGGATCTGATCGATCATTCCTGGGTCCAGCGGCTCCGGTCGATCTACCAGCTACAGAGTGCCCGGTTCGTCTTCCCTTCGGCCGAACATACCCGTTTTTCCCACTCCCTGGGGGCGATGCACGTGGCCGGCCGGTTTGCCCGCCAGATCTATCCTGCCCTTTCCGGGAACTTCTCCCTTCCCTTCTTCGAAACCCTCCTCCGGGTCGCAGCCCTCCTGCACGATACCGGCCACGGGCCCTTCTGCCACTTTTTCGACGAGAATGTCGGAATTCCCCGCTTCGGACGCTCCCACGAGCAGATGAGCCAGATTCTGATCCGGGGGCCGCTCCGGCCGGTCATCGAACGGATCGACCGGGGTCTCTCCGGATCCTTCGACCCGGGCGAACGCCTTTCGGCCGACTGGATCGCCTATCTGGTCGGAAAGGGAAAGGGACCGAACCCGGTCCCGGAGGACCTCCCCATCCTTTCGGCCCTCAAGCCCCTCTATTCGGGGATCTTCACCGTCGACAACCTCGACTACGTCCTTCGGGACAGCTACATGTGCGGAGTATCCGCAGGTCCTGTGGACCTCGAACGGCTCCTCTACTACACCCATTTCCAGAAGGGACGCCTGGTCCTTCACCGGGCCGGACTCGGGGTCTTCGAGCAGTTCATCCAGATCCGCCGGTACATGTATGCCCAGATCTACTTCCACCGCACAACCCGGGCCTTC
>JAKAWK010000118.1 GCA_021827365.1 Nitrospirota bacterium | reverse complement strand
ATGTCGTAGGGATGGGTCTCATCCCGGAGACGAAGGAGGAGTCAGATGGATTGCCAGCGTTGTCACGGGAAAATGGTCGAGGAAGAATTCAGTGACATCAAGGATGATTCGGGGTATTTGAACTTTCGCGGTTGGCGCTGCCTCCTTTGCGGAGAGATCGTGGATTCGGTCATTCTTTCCAACCGGATGAATCGCCCCTCTCCAATTGTGAGCCGCAACAGAAAGATCATGGCGTACCACTAATCTTGAATTTCCAGAGCCGGCAGTGAATCTCGTTCCTGTCGGCTGCACTCATCGGGGGATTTCCCCCCGCTGTTCATATCTATCCTCAGGAGGATTGAAGAAATGATTACGATGAGCGAAAAGGCGGTTGAAAAGGTCAATGAGTATCTCAAGGCCGAAAACAAGGAAGGGTATGGGCTTCGTGTCTATGTCTCCGGAGGCGGATGTCATGGTTTCCAGTATGGCATGTCCTTCGAGGAGGCTCCCGGGGAGATGGACCAGATCGTCGAGGAATCCGGAGTCAAGCTCTTCATCGATGCCCAGAGCTATCCTCTTCTTTCCGGAGCGACGGTGGACTATGTGGAAAATCTTTACGGTTCCGGTTTTGCCATAAAGAATCCCAATGCCAAATCCTCCTGCGGATGCGGAAGCTCCTTCTCCGTCTGATCGACAATATAAGCCAGGAAAAACCATGTTGGCGAGGCCCGGTCCTAAAAAGGGGTCTCGCTTTTTTTGTGGTCATTCCGGTTCTGGCCTTTTCTCCCTCTTCCAGGGTGGAGGCGACCACCCTTCCTACATCTTGTCCCTCCCTCGTGACCCTTGTCGGATATGTGGAGCGGTTCAGCCGACCCACTGAGCCTTTTCCGGTGGCTCTTGCGATCGGTCGTGCCCTGATCCGGGCCTCCCGCCAGAGTGGTCTTCCCCTTTATCTTCTCGTGGCCGTAGCTCAGGAGGAGTCCTCCTTCAATCCCGGAGCGGTCAATAGAGGATCCCAGGACTATGGTCTTTTCCAGATCCATTATCCCTTTTGGCAAAAATTTTTCAGGAGGCGGGAGGGGCAGGACTATCGGGGGGTCCGTCGCAAGGATCTCATGGAGGTCGATGTGAACGCCCGCATGGCGGCGGATATTCTCTCCTATGATCTCAGGCTCTCAGGGGGGGATGTTGTGGAGATGCTCGGGCGGTATTCCGGCAGGACTGGAGCCGCCCATGAGACCTACGTCCGGCATATTCTCAGGTACAGTCTCGAATTCAAGCACTTTGAAGGAAGTGGAGCCGAGACCTGTCCGGGCTCCTGAGGGATTATCGTGCCTGGACCCTGTCCCGTCCCGCGTGTTTCGCTCCATACATCATCCGGTCGGCCAGGGGAATGAGTTCAGATTCCCGGGAGACATCCTCGGGGAAGCACGCAACTCCGATGCTCAAAGTGATCTTTCCGGCCAGAGGATGGACCAGTTTCCTGACGGCGTTCCTGATCCGTTCAGCAATCAGAATGGCCCGTAACTTTCCGAGCCCCGGAAGAATCACGACGAACTCCTCTCCGCCATAACGTCCGAATCCGTCTGCTGCCCTGAGGGTTTTTCCGATCGCTCCCGTGACATCGACAAGAACCGAGTCTCCGACTCCATGGCCATAGGTGTCGTTGACCTGCTTGAAATGGTCGATATCCATCATCAGGACCGACAGGGGCTCATGGTTTGATCGGGCATTCTGGTAGGCAAAGGCCAGAAAGGCATCAAGGGAATCCCGGTTCAGGATTTTCGTGAGGGGATCATGCTCCGCCTTTCTCTTCAGAACCAGCCTGTGGGCAAAAAGGGCATGGCTGGTCTGGAGAACCGGTGCGGAAAGCTCCAGGGCATTCTGAAATTCGGTTTCCGGAATGGGGTTGTCCAGAGGAAAGGGAGGCGGAAAGATCATGAGAAAGGGAATAGTGGGAGAGGTCCGCTGGACGAGCTTGAAGATGAGGATCCTGCTCATCCCCGTGAGGGGGGAATTCAGGACTCCTGTTCTTTCGGGATCAAGATCATCGAAATAGCCGTTCCGGTTTGAAAGGACTGTCCTGACCGCCTCGGTCAGGGGAATGACGGTGTCCTCCTTGAAGAGGTTTTCCGGGTCCGAGGTCCGGATCGTCACCGAACGGTTGCGTGTACGGGCTTCGCAATAGGCCACCGCCGAGGCGGAAAGAAGGGTCCGCAGGGAGTGGCAGATCAGGGATTCGTAGGGAAGGGTCCGCTCCAGGGGGATGAGATTGGTCAGGCTCTGGGCAAAGGCCCTGTAGCGGTTGAAGATGGCCATGTACTGGTTTTTCGAGGCCACCTGTTCGGCCAGAAGGGAGACGACGGAGAAGGAGATCCGGGGCCATGGTTTTCCTTCCGGGGAGAGGATGTCGGGATGCGTATCCTCGATGGCCAGATGGGTGAAGCTGTCGTAAGGAATATCGGACAGCCGGGGAACGATCGGAATTCCGTCCATATCCGCCACGATCAGAATGTCGGGGGAGGGGAGAGGATCGACGACGCCGGCCAGCACGACATTTCGGTCGGAGAGCTGCATCAGGGTCTGGACAATGGCGTCCCAGCGGTCTCCCGATATCCCGGTCGGCCGGACAAGAAGGATCCTGCATGGATCGGAAGGAGGGTCAGGTGTCATCGTGTCCCTGGGCCGAGCCCTGTCGAAACTTCAGAGGATATTATCAAATGGAAAAAATCTCATTGTTTCAAGGCTAACACAGGAACAAACAAATGAAAATCGTCGGGTCTCAAGGTCCGGGGCGGAGGGGGTGTTGTCCGGAAGACTTATAGCCCTGAGATAGGGGGAGTGTTGACCCCTGTCAGGCTGTCCCGGTCATTTCTTCCACGACATATTTGACGATCTCGGCCATGGTCGGGTGGATGTGAAGGATCCGTTGATACTGGTCGATCGTTGCCTTGAGCCCGAGGGCGACGGTAAGGAGGTGAATCAGGTCGGAGGCCCCCGGGCCAAACATTTCCGCGCCAAGAATTTCCCTGGTCCGCGCGTTGGCCACGATTTTGAGTGCACCGTCAGTCTGGCGGTTCACAATCGCCTTCCCGAGTTCGGAAAAGGGGAGAAAGCCTGAAATGACCGGAAGATGTAGAAGATGGGCCTGGCTTTCCGAAAGACCCACGCGGGCAAATTCGGGTTCGGTAAAGATCGCCGTCGGCACAGGTCGGTCCTCCGCCTTTACGGGAACGGACGAAGCGGCATTGAAGCCGGCAACCTCCCCATGATAGGTGGCAAGGTTCAGGACCGGAAGGGCCCCTGTGACATCGCCTGCGGCAAAGATCCGGGGATTGGAGGTCCTGAGCCAGGGATCGACATGAATGGCATGGTGATGGGAAAGATGGACTCCCCCGGCGGGGAGATTCAGGGACTCCACGTCAGGACGGCGACCGGTGGCTGCGAGGACCCGATCGGCCTCGAGCCTCAGAGGCTTGTCTCCGACCATGCCCTGCAGGACCAGACGATTTCCTGATGTCTCGAAGTGTTCCGAACGGAACCCCAGGTGAATCTCCATGCCTTTCTCCCGAAGTGAGGCAAGGTATCCCGCGGTGATCCGGTGATCAATCTCCGGATTCCAGCGGGAGGAAATTTCGACGACAAAGACCCGGACCCCCAGCATGGAGAGGTATTGCCCCAGTTCAAGACCCACGGGGCCGGCTCCAAGGACAATCACCGACCGAGGAAGGCTTTCAAGTTCCAGGATGTCGTCGGAGGTCATGATCCTGTCTCTCGAAAGTCCAGGGATCTCGGGGATCTTCGGAACGGAGCCCGTGGCGATCACGGCCCGGTCGAAATGGATGGTCTCCGGACCAACGCGGGCGGTCTCCGGCGAGAGGAATGTGGCGGGCTCCTCGACTAGCGTGATGCCTCTAACCCCTTCGACGCTGCCTCGTGCCGAGTCGGCCATTTCCCCGATCATCCGGTTTTTCATCCGGATGATCGACGGGAGATCGAAGGAAAAGGAGCCGCCATGGGAGAGTCCGAGAGCTGAAAGTTCCGTATTCATTGCATGGAGTACGTGGGCTGACCGGAGGAGCGCCTTGGAGGGCATGCATCCTTTCAGGATGCAGAGTCCGCCGAAAGGGGGCGTCGAGGAAAGGAGGACCTCTTTTCCGAGGCGGGCCGCCTCACGTGCCGCATAACGGCCGGCTGAGCCTCCGCCGATCACGAGAACAGGAACCTTCTTCACGGGAGACCTCGCTTTGAGTCAGGAGAATGGAGGAGAAATAAATGACAATTCCTTTCCTTCCAATTCTAGCCGAACTGTCCGGATCTTGCACCGAGTCTCCCGGCCCCTTCGAGATTCGCTTCCGGGAGGAGGAAAAAGCCTTATTCGAGATTTTTCCGGCCCCATATTGCGTTTTTTCTGCCCAACGTGTAGTCTTTTACCCTTGAGAAGTGCGGAGACGAATCCGGCATCCCGAAGGCAGGGAAGATATATGCGAAGACAAGGGCGTCTTCATGACCGGTCATGGAGGCGCCCTTTTTTTGTGTGTTCCGGGCTGCGGCAGCGGGTGTCCCGGCCGCCTTTATCCACAATCCTTAGGAGAGCAGAAGAATGACCCCGAAAGAAGTTCTGGACTATGCAAAGAAAAACAACGTGCAGATCGTCGATATCAAGTTTGCCGACCTGCTCGGAACATGGCAGCACTACTCGATGACTGCCCACCAGCTGACGGAGGAGCTTTTCGAGGAGGGGATCGGATTTGACGGTTCCAGCATCCGGGGATTCCAGACCATCAACGAGTCCGACATGCTTCTCCTTCCCGATTCCAAATCGGCCTTTCTCGATCCTTTCACCCAGGTGCCGACCCTGTCCCTGATCGCCAACGTCAGGGATCCTATCACCGGGGAATCCTATGCCAAGGACCCCCGCCATATCGCCCAGAGGGCGGAAAATTATCTGAAGAAGCTGGCCGACATCTCCTACTGGGGGCCGGAATGCGAGTTTTTCGTATTCGACGACGTCCGTTACGGATCCGGCTCCAATTTTTCCCACCACTCCGTCGATTCGATTGAGGGAACCTGGAACACAGGCCGGGAAGAG
>JAKAWK010000022.1 GCA_021827365.1 Nitrospirota bacterium | reverse complement strand
GATCAGGGAGGACCAGAGAACCCTGAGGAAGCGTTGACGGATCAAAAGACATGGACCTCGACGGTAAAGTATTTTTTGGGATTCTTCTTCATGTCGTCCAGGATTCCGTTCACCCGGTCAAGGACCCCGTTGATCTGGTTGGCCATTTTCGGATCGTAGAGAAGCTTCCCGGCCGTTCCGTTTCCGCTCTGGATCTGGCCAAGGATCTTGTCAAGCCGGGTCAGGCTGTCCTTGAAGGAGGCGGCCGTCTGGGGATCGTTCAGGAGATTGCCGGCCAACCCGGGTCCCCGGGAGGCAGTCCGGAGCATCCTGTCGAGGTCACGAAGCGAACGGTCCAGATTGTCATAGAGCACGGGGGAGCCGATCAGCTTCGAAACCGTCCCCGGTCCGTGATTGATCCGATCCGCAAGCTCCGAGAGGTCGCTCGCTGCCCGGCTGACATTCTTGTAGAGAGTCGGGTCCACCAGAAGCTGGCCCACCGTCCCTTGCCCCTTCTGGGCCTGCTGGGCCAGGGTCGTAAGGGAGAGGGAGAGGCTCTTGAGGTTTGCGACGACGTCCTGTCCGGACTTCATGACCTTGCCCAGGGAGCCCGACTCAACTCCGATGATGGGAAGCGAGGGATTGAGCGGACCCTCCCGGGAATCCCCCGGGGTAAGTTCGAGGTATTTGATTCCCATGAGCCCTTGCGTGTGGATCGAGGCCGTGGCGCCAGACGACAGATCGTCGAAGCGCTTTCGGGTGATGCGCATCGTCACCCGGACAAACCTTTTTCCCTGGAACCGGACGAAGTGGACGGAGGAGACATATCCGCTGTCAATCCCGAGAAGGCGGACCGGTGCCCCCTGGGTCAGTCCCTGGACATTCCGGAAGAGGGCGGTGATCTCGACCTGGCGGGAAAAGATGTTGGTGATCTTTCCATAGGCAATGATGACCATGGCGCCGACCAAAAAGCTCACCCCCACGATCAGGCCGACCCGCATTTCGGAGAGGGAAAGATTGCTGCTGCGTTTCATGGAGACCCCTTTTCAGGAATCGAGGGAGATAAAGGTTCGGATGAAGGGATCGGAGGAGTGCTCGATCTCCTGGCGGGTCCCGGTCGCAATGACTTTGGCATCCTTGATGAATGTAAACAGATCCCCCACCCTGTAGGCATCCGTCAGATCATGGGTCACGACGATATTGGTGCTTTTGAATTCGCGCTGGACACGGCGCATCAGATCACAGATGGACTTGGAGGTGAAGGGGTCAAGTCCCGTGGTCGGCTCGTCATAAAGCATGAAGGCCGGGTCCTCGGCGGCCATGGCCCGGGCTATCGCCACCCTCCGTCTCATCCCTCCGGAAAGATCGGAGGGCATCTGGTCGATGGAGGATTCGAGCCCCACGAATTGCAGGAGCATGCGCACACGCTCCTCGACCTTGTCATCGGAAAGGGTGGTATGCTCCCACAGCCAGAAGGCGACATTCTCCCCCACCGTCATCGAGTCGAAAAGGGCTCCCTCCTGAAAAACCATGCCCATACGCCGGCGGAAGCGGAGGAGTTCCTCATCGGTGAGTTTTCCCACCTCCAGATCATTGGCCAGGACCCGGCCCGAGACGGGATGAAGGGTCCCCAGAACACATTTCAGAATGGTGGTCTTCCCCGATCCGCTCTCCCCCAGGATGACCATGGTCTTCCCCGTCGGGACCTCGAGATCGATCCCGTCGAGCACGACCTGCTCCCCGTAGGCGACGGTGACTTTTTCGAGGCGGATCACAGCTTCCACCCCCAGACATCGATCAGGAACTTGCTGATCATGAAATTCGCGATGAGGATCCAGATGGCGGCCGAGACCACCGCCTTTGTGGTGGCGCGACCTACCCCCTGGGCTCCGCCCGTCGTGCGAAGTCCGTAGAAGCAGCCGACGGCGACAAGGATGAATCCGAAGACAAAGGGCTTGAGCATCCCGTTCACCAGGTTGGGAAGGGTCAGGGCCGACCGGACACCCGACCAGTAAAGGGGGGCCGGAACATGGGCCCCAAGCTGGGCGACCATCAGGCCCGCCAGAACTCCCAGAAGATCCCCGACCACCGAAAGGGCCGGCAGCATGACCATACCTGCCAGGATCTTGGGGGCGATCAGCCGGTCGACCGGATCGACGCCCATGACCAGAAGAGCCTCGATCTGCTGGGTTGTGGCCATCATCCCGAGCTCCGAGGTGATTCCGGCCGTCACCCGGGCCGACATCACCAGGGAGGCCAGGACCGGCCCCATGTCCCGGATGATGGAAGTGGCGACGACCCTCCCCAGAAGGTTCGAGGCCCCATAGGGAGCCATGACCACGCTGAACTGGAGGGCCATGTCGAGTCCGGCGAAGAGATTGGCGAGAAAGACGATCGGGATCGAGCCGACCCCCAGGCGATCCATTTCGAACAGGCTCTCCCTCATGCGGAAATGGAAGATGAGATAGCGGAAGGACCTCACGATCATCATCGTGAAGTCCTGGACCGACATCAGCACGCCTGCCAGAAACAATAATGCCCGTCTAACCGGCATCACGCAGGAGTTCCGGGACGGGAAGGCCGGCAAAGGTGTGGATCCGCTGGAGATTCAGGCGGTCGAGGGCCTCCCCCTCCCCTTTCGGTGTCTCGAGGATCACCGGAACTCCAGTAGAGAGGGCCTTCCTGATGATCCGGGAAAGGGCTTCCTGACCAATGTGACCCTCCCCCAGACCGGCATGGCGGTCGCGACCGGATCCGAGTCCGAACAGGGCATCGTTTAGATGCCAGAGGGAGAGAGCGCCGGAGGGGAGAGCCGACAGGAAGTCCGTCATGACCCGGTCGAGCTCCACCTCCGCGGAAAGGTCAAAACCGGCGGCAAACAGGTGACAGGAATCGAGACAAAGGCCCAGACGGCCGGGACGGTCGATGGAGGCGATGATCTCGGCCATCTCATCCGGCCGGGATCCTAGCATGCTTCCCGCCCCGGCGGTGTTTTCAAGGAGAAGCGGCGTCTTGAGGTCCGGGAGACTGTCCAGAACCTCCCGCAAAATTCGGGCCGCCCTCCGGACGGCAGCAGACCGGTCCCCTCCCCGGGCCGAGCCGGGATGCAGGACGAGGCCTTCCGCTCCCAGAAGATCCGCGGTCAGGAGCTCCTTCCGCAGGGTATCCCTGGACCTCAGGGCGATCTCATGTTCCTCCGAAGCGATATTGATCAGGTAGCTGGCATGGATGTAGACACGGGAGACGGAGGAGGTCGATCGTTGCCTACCGTAGGCCTCGAGAAGCTCGTCTGTGGGGAGGTCGAACCCCCAGCTTCGCGAGGAATGGGAAAAGATCTGGACGGTGTTCGCGCCTAGCGATTCCCCTCGTTCAAAGATCCGGTCGAGGCCTCCGGCGGCCGAGACGTGAAGGCCGAACCGGAAAGATGTCTTGCCGGTTCGGCCGATTCGAGACTCAGGACTCAAGCAACCCTCACATGCCCGGATGATGAGCCATCGGATGCGGCATCATCATTCCGTGATGCATCATCATCATCTGCCGCCACAGCTTCTTGGCGGTGGCAAACTGGTCCGCGGTCAGGACCCGATGGGCCCCGGAGATCATGGTCAGATAAGCGTGCATGATCGCCCGCTTATGATTCAGGATTGCATCCATGTTGGATTTCGCCTTGCTCACGTCGATCCGGTGGTGCATCATGAGCGCCATCGTCTCCATGTGGAGAACATGAATCCGGGCCTTTTCCATGATCATGGTCTTCATGAAGTCCATTTTGAGGTTGGACAGTTTCTTCACCTGGTCCGGGGTCAGTCCCAGCCGGTCCTGGTTCATCAGGTAGAAGGCGATCGGACCTCCGTGATGCATCATCCCGTGATGATGCATGTCGGCCCGGGCCGTCCCGGGAGCCAGGAGACCAAGGGAGAAAACCAGCGCCAGTGCCAGAACCCAAGAAACAAATCCCTTTTTCATGGTGACCTCCTTTTGATTCGAAAGGAACCGGACTTTCCGGAATCGCATGCCCCGGAGAAATCCCGGTCATCCTTTTATTCTACCCGGATCCCTTCCATTTTGGAAAGGATCGAGCCCCGGGAAGGGAAAACGTAAAACCTGGGAAAGGCTTTTTCTGAAAGGGAAGGTGGACGGTACGCCGGGACTCAGGGGAAATCCCGAAACCGGGGATTCTCTTCAAGGCCCGTTCGGATCCTCGCCCGAATCACGAGCCAGGAGAGCCAGGCGCCTGTCAGGACACAGAGGCCGTGAAGACTCCGGACCAGAAGGGGAGAAAGGGGCGAACCCGGGAGAACTCCTCCTAATTCCCGCACCATCCAGGGATCAGGGGATGAAGGAAGCAGGAAAAAGGCGACAGAGACCAGAACAAGGGCGATGCCCCAGCAGAGTCTCGGGCTTCGGGAGGCGGCAAAGGTTAAGCGGAAGGCGATCGCGCCGGCAATCGCTCCGAGAAGGCATTCGACAAGGAGAACGCGGATCATGGACGCTCCTTCAGGTTTTTTCGAAACGAAACTCCGTATCGGAGGCCCTCTTTCCCCGGTGCCCAGGGCCCCTGGCCGAAAAAACCAGGTCGTAGACCGCCGGAAGGACCAGCAGCGTCATGGCGGTGGAGCTGATCAGGCCGCCGACAACCACGGCCGCCAGGGGCCTCTGGATATTGGCCCCTGTTCCCGAGGAGAGAAGGAGGGGAAGAATTCCGATGGCGCCGACGAGGGCGGTCATCAAAACAGGCCTGATCCGGCGAAGAGCGGCTGATTGGATCGCCTCCCGGGGAGGCCGTCCCTTCGTTTCTTCCTCCATGGCAAAGGAAAGAAGAAGAACCCCATTTTGGATCGCCACACCAAAAAGTGCAATGAATCCCACCGAGGCGGGGATGCTCAGATACTCCCCGAAGGACTTGAGGGCGACCACTCCCCCCACCAGGGAAAAGGGGATGTTGAGGAGAATGAGAAGGGTATAGCCGATTGATCCGAAGTTCCACATGAGCAGAAGAAAGATTCCGACAAGGACCACCGGCACCAGGAGTCGGAGTCGGGAGAGGGTCAGGTTGGTATTCTCGAACTCCCCTCCCACAGACAGATGGAGGCCCAGGGGGGGCGGAAGCCGGGTGTCGACCCGTCGTTCCACATCTGCCACCACATGGCTGGTGGCCCTGTCCCCGATATTGAACTGGACCATGATCAGTCGGCTTCCCCCTTCATGATAGATCCGGAAGGGGCCGGTCTCCTCCGAAAAGCGGGCGAGCTGGCCCAGGGGAACGGTGACCCCCCGGGGCGTGGTCAGAAGGATGGTCTTCATCCGGGCGATGGAGTTCCGGATATCCCGGGGGAAGCGCACATGAAGATGGATCCGACGGATCCCCTTCAATATAGTCGTCGTCAGACCCTCGGGGCCGATCCCCATGCGGATGACCCGGAGCACGTCGGAGACATTGAGGCCATAGCGGCTGATGGCCTGCCGGTCGACACGGATGTCGATGTAGGGCTGGCCCGTGATCCTCTGGACCGTCACGTCGCGGGTTCCCCGGACTTGCCGGATGAGCGAGGCCAGACGACTCGAATAGGAGGTGAGAAGGCCAATGTCGTCCGAATATACCTTGAATGCCACCTGGGCCTTGGCCCCCGAGACCATCTCGTCGATCCGCTCCTCGATGGGCTGGCTGAAGGCAAACGAGACTGCAGGGAGGGTCGCGTTGAGGCGCCGGCTCATCTCGGCCACCAGACGTTTCTTGGTCATTTCTTTCGGCCAGGATTTCCTCTCCTTGAGACGGACATAGATTTCCATGTGGCTCGTCACGTCGGTGTCCGTCCCGGACTGGGCCCGACCGATCCGGGACTGCGTCAGAAGGACCTCCGGATAGCTCCGGACGATCCGGTCGATCACCCGGCTGGCCTCCGTCGTTTCCGACAGGGAGGCCGACGGCCAGAGGTCGGCGATGATCAGCACCGACCCTTCGTCCAGGACAGGAATGAATTCCGTTCCCGTCCGGGCCAGGAGAACGGCGGCCAGCGTGATGGCCGCTACCCCGGAGACAAGAACCCAGGCCCTGTGAGCAAGGATCCACTCCAGGACAGGAGCATAAATTCTTTCGAGCGCCTGGGTCAGACGTTCGCCCCGGGACGAGGGGGACTTCGAAGGGTCAAGCGACATCATGGACGGGACAAAGGTCAGGGCCACAAGCAGGGAGAGAAGAAGCGCCACAATGATCGAGGTGCCCATGGGGGCAAACATCTTTCCGGGCATCCCGGGCAGGAGGAGGATCGGCAAAAAGACAATGACGATGATCAGGATGGAGAAGAAGACGGGCCTTACGATTTCTCCCGCCGCAAGGACGATCCTCTCCTTGCGTGAGATCTCCGGCATGAGGCCCGAGATCCGCCAGATGTTTTCTGCCATGACGATCGAGGCATCCGCCATCATGCCGATTCCGATGACCATTCCCCCCATACTCATGAGATCGGCAGTGAGATGCATCCCTCGCATCACGAGGAAGGTCATGAGAATGGAAAGGGGAAGCCCTGACGCCACAACAAAGGAGGCCCAGAAGCGTCCCAGGAAAAGCCCTAGGACAAGAATGACCAGGACCCCTCCCTCCAGCAGGGAATGGAAGACTGTTCGGAAGGCATTCCGGATGAGAGGGCCTTCATCATAATAGGGGACGACCCGAATCCCGGGCGGGAGGAGGTCGTGATTGATTTCGGCGACCTTTTTCTCGACCCGGGAGAGGGTCCTGAGGGCATTCTCCCCCCGAAGCATGACAACCGTCCCCTTCACGACCTCCCGGTCGTCAAGAAGGGCATTTCCGCGCCGGACCTCCGGCATGACCTCGACATCGGCGACATCCCGGACCAGGACCGGAACCCCCTTGCGCTCGGCCACCACCACCGATTCGATATCACTCTCTCGCTCGATCCGGCCCAGACCCCGGATGAGATAGAACTCCCCTCCCCGGTCGAGATATCCCCCTCCCACATTTTCGTTGTTGCTGGCCAGGGCCCGGGTCACATCCTGGAGCGAGAGGTGAAATCCATCGAGGCGGTAAGGGTCGACAACCACATAGTAGGATTTGACATATCCCCCGTAGGAGAGGACGGAGGCGACCCCCCGGGTGGTCAGGAGCGCCCTTTTCACGGTCCAGTCCTGGAGGGTTCGAAGCTTCATGAGGTCATCGGAGCCTGACAGGGTGTAGCGGAAGATGTTGCCGGTGGGAGTGGAGACCGCCCCCATGACCGGTTGCGTTCCGGGCGGAAGAAGCCCCTGGAGGGTTCCCAGACGCTCGGCCACCATCGTCCGGGCCCGATAGACCTCGCTTGAGCTGTCGAAGACAACCGTCACAGCCGACAGGCCGAAGAGCGTTTTGGAGCGGATCTTCCTGACTCCCGGAAGGCCGTTCATGGCCGTTTCGATGTTATAGGTGATCTGCTGCTCGACCTCCAGGGGGGAGAAGCCGGGGGCCTCGGTCAGGATCGTCACAGAGACGGGAGAAACGTCGGGAAAGGCATCCACGGAGACCTGGAAGACGGAATAGACTCCCCCGGCGGCAAGGAGGGCAAAGAGCATGAGGATGACAATACGGCGATAAAGGAGCCAAGTGAAAAACGCCTTTGCCACGGCCCGCTACTTCCGTCGTTCGAACTGGGCTTTGACCCAGAATCCGTTTCGAACGACGAGACGGTCCCCTGGCCTGAGCCCCGAAATCACGGGAACTTGTCCTCCCTCCGACGTTCCTACATGAACCCTCCGGACTGCAAAAAGATCCTTCCCTTCCTGGAGGAAGACGACCTGATGGCCTCCGGCCAGGAAGACCGCGTCCTTCGGGATCCAGAGCCTCTTTCCTCCGGCCGGAACAAGGATACGGACCGGCAGGAACATTCCCGGACGAAGCCGCAGGGGTATGTTGAAAAAGATCCCGCGGACGGTGACGGTCCGGGTCCTCTGATCGGTCACCGGGCTGATGTAGACCACGCGTCCGGAGAGGAATTCCCCGGTATCGGAGAGCCGGACCTTCATCGTCTGGCCCAGCTTCAAGAAAGGGACATCCTGCTGGTAGACCTGGGCATTGATCCGGACCCAGTCGAGGTTCGCAATCACGAAAAGCCGGTCACCGGAATTGACCGACTGGCCGGAAACGGCCATTTTGTTCAGGACATAGCCTGTAATGGGAGAACGGAGTTTGAGGTTTCTGTGAACGATACCCGTCTTTTCGAGAAGGGCGATCTCCCGGTCGACCACGCCCAGGTTCCTGAGCCGGGTCAGGGCCGCCTCCCGGATCCCGGGAGAAAAAGGACGGTTTCCGGCGCTCCGGTCGGTGATTTTTCCAAGACGGAGAGCCTGGAGGTATTCCTGCTGGGCCTCGATATAGTCCGGCGAAAAGACAGTGAGCAGAACCTGCCCCTTGGCCACCAGGTCTCCCGTATCGGCGTAGACCCGGCGAATATAGCCGAATATCGCGAGACGATGGATCGAACGCGGACTCACATACCGCATCCGGTCGTCGATCATGGCGACCACCCCATTGGTCCGGATCACACGGAAACCCCTGCCGGCAGTGATGACCCGGTTTTCGATTCCCAGGGTCCTGACCACATCCGGGGGAATGCGGATCTGGTCGGGAAGGGCCCATGCCTTCCGGACGTCCGTCAGAACCAGGCAAATGAGAAGCAGAAGAAAGGTCATCCTGAAGAGGCGGGAAGCCACTTAGACAACTCCCTGGAGGGGTCGCGGGGGGGAGTCCTTCCGACACCGGAGGACCTTCCAGATCGAGTAGACCAGGACCGGCAGGGCCACACCCGCCATGATGATGCCGATCATCCAGTTTTCAAGATCGATCTCCTTCCCGTAAAGATGAAGTCCTTCCTGAAGAAGTCCCCCGACCACGAAAACGACCCCCCCTCCCAGAAGTGTCAGACTTCCTGTCCGGAGGCCGATAGCGGCGATTTCGTGGTCGTCGAACTTGTGGGTGGTCTTGAGGGAGGCTCCGAAGATCCCGCCAAGGATCATGAGCATGGCGGTGGTTCCGAGCCCGAACAGGAACCCCGGCAGAAAGCCGAGCCAGGGAGATCCCATCTGGGGAGCGGCCACGGTATAGACGAACATGGCGAAGGGACCGACCCCGAAGCCGGCGACAAAGCCGTGGATCATCGCCCATCGGGTCGGAAAGGGTTCGGGATTCCCGGAAGACGGGGCCGTCATGGTGTCGGACTTGTGCTGGTGGCCGAAGAGCGCCGGGGAACGCTCCACACCTTCGCTGGGTTCATGATGGTGCCCCAGAAGATGAAAATGAAGATAGCGGCCCTTCTTCTGGATCTGCCAACCCGCCCAGAGCATGACCCCCCCGACAACCATGTTGACAAAGGAGTTGATCGACTCCTTCGTGAACCAGGAGAAGAGGAGAAGGTAGGAAATTTCCGATCCGATCGACCGCTGGATCGTGAAGGCAAGCGAAAAGAAGAGTCCCGACTTCAGCCCTTTTTTGCCGGAGGCATTTCCGATGGCATAACTGAAGGTGATCGGCCAGGTATGTTCGTCCGGAAGGATACCGTGGAGAAGACCGTACCCGAAGGATTGAAGGAGCAAGGAAATCATGGAACCGCCGTTGTGAAGGTTAACCGGGAGGAGCCAAAGAACTCCCAGCTAAATGATACACCATCTCAACAAGAGCGATCAAGGGAAGATCTGGGTCGGCCGTGGAAATCTCATCTCCACCCCGCATTCGAGGGAAAGGATCAGGACAGGAGACGGAAGCGGACCATCCCGTGAAACTTCTCATATCGGCGGGCGAGAAGTTCTTCATGCGGAAGGTCCTCGATTTCTGACAATGACTTCAGAAGGGCTCCCTTCAGGGACAGGCTGACCTTCGCCACATCCTTCTGGGCACCACCTTCCGGCTCGGGAATGATCTCGTCAACGATTCCGAGTCCCTGGAGGTGGCGGGCCGTCATGCGGAGCTGGGAGGCCGCCTCGGCCGACATGGCCGGATCGTTCCAGAGGATCGCGGCACAAGCCTCGGGAGAGATGACCGAATAGATGGAATTTTCCATCATGAGGACACGGTCCCCCACCCCGAGCGCCAGGGCTCCTCCGCTGCCTCCCTCGCCGATGACGGTGGCAATAATCGGCACGGAGATCTCGAACATTTCCTGGATATTCCGGGCGATGGCCTCGACCTGCCCGCGTTCCTCGGCCTCGATGCCCGGATAGGCTCCCGGGGTGTCGATCAGCGAGATGACCGGGAGCCCGAACTGCTCGGCCAGGCGCATGACCCGGAGTGCCTTCCTGTAGCCTTCGGGATGGGCCATTCCAAAATTTCTCTGGACCCTGTCCTTGAAGGATTTCCCCTTGTAGTTGGCCACAACGGCGACGCTTCGTCCCTCCAGGGAAGCGAGTCCGGCGAGGATTGACGGATCGTCCCGGAAGGACCGGTCGCCATGGAGTTCGACAAAGTTCGCGAAGATCCTCTGAACATAATCCCACGCTGTGGGTCGATCATTGGCCCGGGCCAGAAGGACCCGGTTCCAGGTTTCGGAAACGGGCTCGGTCCTGTCGACTACCATCAATGCTTCTTTACGCGTCATGAAAGGCTCCCGCTACATGAGACATCCAAAGGCCAGGCCAGGGCTTGGCCGGGATCGGGGAATCCCGAGTCTTCCGGAATAGACGGAAGACTCCCCATTTCCCAAAGTAGAATAGACCGATGTCCCGGGGATGTCAAAAATGATTCTCACTAAAACCATCAGGGGCAGAAGAGATCAATCATGAAATTTTCTAAAATGACAGATTATTCTAAAAAGATAGAAAAAGCAGGAAGGCGACCTCTCCCGATTCGATCAGGAAACCTGCAAGGTCTCCCGACAGTCCATCGCTCCGTTTCAGGACCTCCTTTCCGAGAAAGTAGAGGCCCCCTAAAAGAATGAGGGACGCCACGGCGGTTCGGACCCCTCCGACCCCGAAGGCGATCAGGATGGCTACCAAGGACGAGAGGAGGGAGCATCTAGGGGAGGAGGCGAGAAGGAGTCTCCCCAGTCCGGCAGGGGGCCGTTCCTTCCCGCGGGAGAGACCTGCAAAAAAGAGGGGAAGAAACCCCCTTGAAAGAAGGGGGGCCAGAAAAAGGGCTCCCACGGCCGGCCTTGCCAGCATGAGACCGGTCCACTTTCCGAGTACGAAAAGGATCAGCGCCAGGATGGCATAGACCCCCTTGCGGGGGTCCTTCCTGATCCTCCGTTTTTCCTCCGGAGAGACGGGAACCAAGGCTGACTCCATCGTGTCGGCCACTCCATCGAGATGAAGTCCTCCTGTCAGGGCGATCCAGAGGAGCAGAAGGAGGAAGGCCTGGAGAAAGGGGGAAAGGGGACGTGGCAAAAATGCCGCAAGCCAGGAGGCCCCGGCAAGGACTCCTCCCAGAAGGAGCCCCGTGAAAAGGAGCGGGAGGGCTCCCAGGGAGGAGGGGGGACCGGCTCCGTGGATCCGGGAGGGAACCGGCAAGCGGGTCAGGAAGGAGAGGGCAAAGAGAAGACGGTCGACCAGGCTCTCCCGCTCCTCCGGGGCATTCACCCCTCCCCGGCCTGGGAGACCCGGGCCTCCTCGAAGGTGGCCATGCGGTTGTACAGCTCGACCGACGACATCACCAGAGGATAGGCCAGGGCGGCTCCCGACCCTTCTCCAAGACGAAGATCGAGGGAGAGGAGAGGAGAAAGACCCAGATGCTCGAGAATCCGGCGATGTCCCGGCTCCTGACTCATGTGGCTTGCCAATAGCCAGGGGCGGACCTCGGGGATCAAGGTCACGGCCGCCAGAGCGGCGGCTCCGGTGATGAATCCATCCAGTATCACAGGAATGCGCCGCACGGCTCCCCCGATAATGAATCCGGCAAGGGCCGCGATCTCGAGCCCTCCGACGGCGAACAGCCAGTCGAGGGGAGAGGCCAGCAGCGGACGGTAACGGGCCAGAGCCTGGTCGATGACCCGGATCTTCCGGAGTCTCCCCTCCGGGGGGAGCCCCGCACCCGATCCTGTCAGATCTTCCGGCGGATGGCGAAGGAGTGCTGCGGCCAGGGCGGAGGCGGCCGTGGTATTCCCGATTCCCATCTCCCCGGTCAGAAGAAGGGTGCATCCGGATTCGGAGGCCTGAACCGCAAGCTCCATACCCGTCTCCATGGCCTTCAAACCCTCAGCGGGCAACATGGCCGGTTCAACGGCAAAATTCCGCGTTCCGTTCCGCACCTTGCGGTGAAGGAGGGAGGGATGGGTTCCCAGATCCCCGTTGACCCCTACATCCACGATCCTGAGCGTCAATCCATGAATTTGAGAGAGCACGCTGATGGCAGCCCCCCCTGACAGGTAGTTCCTGACCATCTGAAGGGTCACCGACTGGGGATAAGCCGAGATGCCCTCCGCCACCACTCCGTGATCGGCAGCGAAGACCGCACAGAATCCCTTCGGGGAAGGGGGCCGGTCAGACCCGTGAAGGCGTGAGTACCAGAAGGCCACCTCCTCGATCCGTCCCAGGCTCCCCAGAGGTTTCGTCAGGTGGTCGAGCCGGTAACGGATGGCGGTATCGAACCCCTCCTCCACAGGTCGGATCTCCCGGGCCCACCAGGAGACGGGAGGATGGAGGAGAGAAGCCACGGGCCCGGCCTCCTCCGGCGTCGAAAGGGGGGGAGTCTTTTTCTTTGTCACCTGCTTATGTCCTCGCAAGAGAGTGGATTGTTGCCGACCAGTCTATCTGAGCCTCAGGGGACAGCCCATCATCACGGCCCAGACCTGGGTGGCTTCCCGGGCCAGACGCTGATTCCAGAGGCCGATGCAATCGGCAAATCTCCGGCCAATGGCCGATCCCGAAATCCCTCCCAGCCCCACTTCGTCGGTCACGATCACCGTCGTCGCCCGCCGGCCCGAAAGGACCCCGGAGAACCGTTCGATCCAGGATTCGCACCCCTCCTCCAGAATCTCCAGGACACAGAAACCGAGACTGTCGAGCAGAAGGGGGCTTTCCCGGAGATCCCCTCCGTTCTCGAGACGTCCCGAAGAAAGAAGATCCCGAAACCCCTGTTCAAGGGTCCGCACCCCGGGAGGCCGGAGCTTCCTGTGGGCAGCGATCCTGGCTTCCATCTCGGGATCCTCCGCCCGTCCGGTGGCCCAGTAGAGCCAGGACTCCTGGTAGCGGTGCCGAAGGAGCGACTCGGCAAAGGCCGATTTTCCCGAGCGGACCCCGCCCGAGACAAGGACCAGATCATGCATCCGGTCAGGGCCTTCTTCTCAGTCGGGCAAGGATCTCCTCACCCTTCCGGGAATCGACGGAATGATCGGTGATGGCAAACTCCACAAAGTCGAACCGGGAACGGAAAAGATCCCGGACCTCCTCGGCCGTCGTGGTCCAGGGAGGTCCCCCCTCCCTTCCGTGAACATAGAAAAGGCCCACCAGCTCGCCTCCCGGACGGATCATGCGGATCGCCATGCGGACGTACTCGGGCCGGCGGACGGGATCGATCGCGCAGAAACAGGTCTGCTCGAGAAGATAGTCGAAGACTCCGTAACGTTCGGGATCAAGATGGAAGAGGTCTTCCTGCAGGAAGGTCACCTTGACCCCTTCCTTTTCGGAAAGGAGCCGGGCCACCGCGATGGCCTCGGGGGCAAAGTCGACACAGGTCACGTCGAACCCCATCCGTGCCAGGTAGATGGCCTCCCAGCCCCGGCCGGCTCCAGGGATCAGGATCGTCGAGTAGGGGGCGATCTTGCCCGATTCGACGAGATGGACGAAGGGAGGGGAGACGCCTCCGAGATCCCATCCGATGTTGTTTTCGATATAGCGTGAGTTCCAGAATTCTGCGTCGGGCATCATGCGCTCCAGGGAAAAAGGGTCGTCAGGGGCGCAATGATCTTACCAGAAAACCTCCCTCAACTCGACCCCCCGCCGGCCTGCCGGTTAGGGGAAAGCTTCCGGTAAAGGGTCCGGAGGCTGATCCCCAGGGCGCGGGCCAGTCCTGGAAGATCCTTCCCCGCCCTGGAGACCGCCCAGGCAAGATAGCGCTGTTCAATGGCCTCGAGGGGGAGGATCTCCCCGAAGGAGGTCGGGGAAGAGGAGAAGGCGGGAGGTTTTTCGGCCAGGGCCGGAAGGTGGTCGGGGGTGATTTCCTCCCCGCCAGACAGGATCCAGGCCCGTTCGAGAATGTTCCGAAGCTCCCGGATATTTCCCGGATAGGAATAAGCAGACAGGAGACGCATGGCCTCCTTGCTGACCGGAAGGTCCCTTCCGGTGAGCCGGATGAGGAGGGACGAGATCAGGATCGGCACATCCTCCAGCCTTTCGCGAAGCGGCGGAAGAATGATCGGAAAGATATTGAGGCGGTAGTAAAGATCCTGCCGGAAGCTCTTGTCCTTCACCATGGAGACAAGGTCCCGGTGTGTCGCCGAAATGAGCCGGATATTGGCGCGCAGGGGGGCGATTCCCCCGACCCGCCTGTAGACATTCGTTTCGAGCAGACGGAGAAGCTTGGCCTGAAGGGAAAGCGGGAGTTCTCCGATCTCGTCTAGGAAAAGTGTTCCGCCCGAGGCCGTCTCGACCAGGCCCGTCTTTCTCGAATGGGCCCCCGTGAAGGCGCCCTTCTCGTGGCCGAAGAGCTCGCTTTCGATGAGGTTCTCGGGAAGACCCGAGCAGTCGACCGCGACAAAGGGCTTGTCAGCCCGGGGGGAGAGCTTGTGGATCGCCTGGGCGACCAGCTCCTTGCCCGTTCCGGTCTCTCCCAGGAGGAGAACTGTGGAGGTCTGGGGGGCCACCTTGTGGATGGCCGCCAGCATGCGCACGAACGGGAGGGATTCCCCGACAAGACCGTCGGTCCTGGGGTCCGGATGGCCAATGGCAGAGGGCTGGATCCTTTCGAGAAAAAGGGGAGACTGGCCGTCATGAACCGGGACGGGAAAGACCTCCACATTGGCAAAAAGACGTCCTCCAAGCGAATGGTGAATATGGAAGGCCCGGGCGTGGTGGCTTCCTTCCCTGGCTTCGAGAAGGGGGCAATCCTCGCCGTTCTGCTCACAGGGAAGGGGCGAATGATGGGAGATCTCGTGGCACTTTCTGCCCACAATCTGGGGAACGGTGGATCCGTAGGCCCCGACATAGGCCCTGTTGGCCGCCAGGATCCGGTAATCCTCCCCGATCACGATCGCCGGATCGGAAAAGGCGTCGACAAGATCGCCCAGGGCAATCTTAAGATCATCGATAGAGCGCGGAACCGGGGGGACTTTGGAGGCCATGCCAAACTCCTGTCTGTTTTGTCATTTATGACACTGATTCTACCCCCTGATGACATGCCTGACAAGAAAAGAAGGGGACAATTTTTCATGAATTCACTGGCAACAAGTTCTTGGGGCCTCTCTTCTTTATGGCACAAACCTTGCGTTAACCAGAAAGGTTCATGTCTTGCCAAATTCCCAGAAAGGAAGGAGTCCTTCATGATCTCCGACAGTCTCGTTGAACTCTCCCGGCTCCAGTTCGCGGTGACCGCGCTCTACCACTTCCTCTTCGTCCCGCTCACCCTCGGGCTCACTTACATTCTCGTGATCATGGAGACGGTCTATGTCATGACCGGCAAGGAGATCTACAAGGACATGACCCGGTTCTGGGGAAAGCTCTTCGGGATCAACTTCGCTCTGGGGGTCACCACCGGACTCACCATGGAGTTCGAGTTCGGCACGAACTGGTCCTACTTTTCCCACTATGTGGGGGATATCTTCGGGGCTCCCCTGGCCATCGAGGGGCTGATGGCCTTCTTCCTCGAATCGACCTTCGTGGGCCTCTTCTTTTTCGGTTGGGACAAGCTCTCCAAGCCGGCCCATCTGGCCGTCACCTTCCTGACGGCCACCGGGACCAATCTTTCCGCCCTCTGGATCCTGGTCGCCAACGGCTGGATGCAGCGACCCGTCGGGTCGCATTTCAACCCCGACACCATGAGAATGGAAATGACGAGCTTCTGGGAGGTCTTCTTAAATCCCGTGGCCCAGGCCAAGTTCGTCCATACCGTCTGCGCAGGATACGTGACGGCCTCGGTCTTCGTGCTGGGAATCAGTTCCTGGTATCTTCTGAAGGGGCGGAATTTCGAATTTGCCAAGCGGTCCTTCCGGATCGCGGCAGCCTTCGGTCTGGCCACCACCGTCGGCGTCATCATCCTGGGCGACGAGTCCGGATATTTGGATGACCTGGGCCAGAAGACCAAGATCGCGGCGATCGAGGCCATGTGGAAGACGGAACCGGCCCCGGCCTCCTTCAACATCATCTCCATTCCCGACCAGAAGAATATGAAGAACGACTTCTCCCTCAAGATTCCTTACGTCCTCGGACTGATCGCCACCCGCTCCTTCGACACCCCCATTCCCGGACTCAGGGAGATCGAAAAAAACAACGAGAAGCGTATCGCGAACGGGATCCAGGCTGTGCTCGCGCTGGACCGGTACCGGGCGAACCGGTCCGACAAGGAGTCCCTGGCCGCCTTCGAGAAAAACGAGTCGAACCTGGGATTCGGGCTCCTGATGAAAAAATATGTCCCGGACATTTCCAAGGCAACTCCCGCCGACATTCACCGGGCCTCCGTGGAGAGCCTTCCCCGGGTCACCCCCCTTTTCTGGACCTTCCGGTTCATGGTGGCGCTGGGATTTTCCTTCCTGGCCCTGTTTGCCCTGGCCTTCTATTTCTCGAGCAGAAACGGATGCGAGAAGAAACGCTGGCTTCTCCGGTGGGCCCTCTACTTCATCCCCATGCCCTATCTCGCAAGCGAGCTGGGATGGTTCGTCGCCGAATATGGCCGCCAGCCATGGTCGATCTACGGAATCCTGCCCACCTCCGACTCGGTCTCGTCCCTCTCCAGCCGGAGCCTGATCTTTTCTCTGGCGGGATTCACCCTCTTCTATACCGGGCTTCTGATCGTCGAGCTCTACCTCATGTTCAAATATGCGAGACTGGGGCCGGCGAGCCTTCATACCGGCCGCTATGAAGGCGAAGAACCGGACCTTTCGGCCCAGGCCCTGCAAAAATCCTAGGAAGGAGCCGTTCATGTTCGATTACGCCACCCTCAAGTTTCTCTGGTGGGTCCTGGTCGTCGTTCTTCTCATCGGCTTTGCCGTCATGGACGGCTTCGACATGGGGGTCGGGGCCCTTCTGCCCTTTCTCGGAAAAAACGACACCGAACGCCGGGTCCTGCTGAACAGCATCGGGGCCCACTGGGAGGGAAACCAGGTCTGGTTCATCACCGCGGGAGGCGCCGTCTTTGCGGCCTGGCCGATGGTCTATGCCACCGCTTTTTCCGGATTCTACGTGGCGATGCTCCTGGTCCTCTGGTCGCTTTTCTTCCGGCCGGTCGGATTCGATTACCGGAGCAAGCTGGAGAACCCCTCCTGGAGAAATTTCTGGGACTGGGGGCTGTTCGTGGGGGGGTCCGTTCCGCCCCTGGTCTTCGGCGTGGCCTTCGGGAACCTTTTCGAGGGAACGGGATTCCGCTTTGATCCGGACCTCCACTCCTCTTTTTCCTTCAACGTCCTGGATCTTTTCACCCCCTTCACCCTGACGGCCGGCGTGATCGGCCTCCTCATGATCCTCTTTCACGGGGCGACCTATCTCAATCTCCGGACGGAAGGCCTGATCCAGGGCCGGGCCAGGAGGGCCGCCCTGGCGACCGGGGGGCTTCTGGCCATTGTCTTCTCCGCCGCTGGATATGCCCTCGTCCACGGAGTTCCGGGTTACCGGATCGTCTCGGGCGACGACCCCGGAGCTCTTCCCAACCCCCTGGCCAAGACCGTGGTGCGGAGCGCGAACGGATGGATCCAGAACTACACGGCCCACCCTGCCCTCTGGATCATCCCCTCCTTAGTCTTCGCCGGAATTCTTCTGGCCGTTCTGGCCATGCGCCACGGGTATCCCCTGGTGGCCTTTGTCGGATCGGCGCTGACCAACGGAGCGGTGATCCTGACGGCGGCCGTCTCCCTCTTTCCCTTCATTCTCACGTCGAGCGCGGACCCCTCCAGCAGCCTGACGGTCTGGGACGCCACCTCCAGCCGGCTCACCCTGCTCATCATGTTCTGGGCGGCGGTCCTCCTCACCCCGGTGGTCCTGGCCTACACCGGGTGGTGCTACCGCGTCATGCGCGGAAAGGTCACCGAACAGCAGGTCCACGAACAGGATCACACCCTGTATTGATCCTGACAACGACAGGAGCCCCCAATGTGGTATTTCACATGGTTCATCGGAGTCACAATGGCCGTCCTTCTTGCCGTGATGCATGCCCTCTGGTTCGAAGTCCAGGCGGATGAGGCCATCATCAAAAAACAAAAACAGCCATGGAGCCGAACCGGCCTGTGACGCACCGGGTTCTTCCGAAGCCAAAGGCTCCGGAAGGACGGCTTCCGGATATTACACCAACGAAAAGGAGTTTCTCATGAAAGAAGTGGTCGTTCTCGGGGCCGGAACCGGCGGAATGCCCGCCGCCTACGAACTCCAGTCTGAACTGGGGGACAAGGTCCATGTGACCGTCGTCAACCAGGCCGAATATTTCCAGTTCGTCCCCTCGAACCCCTGGGTCGCGGTCGGGTGGCGCACCCGAAAGGAAACCACCTTTCCGATCCGTCCCTATCTCGAAAAAAAGGGGATCGACTTCATCGCCAAGAAGGTCGACACGATCGACCCCAAGACCAATACCCTGACCTTCATGGACAAGTCCACCCATACCTATGACTATCTGGTCATCACCACAGGTCCCCGTCTGGCCTTCGACCTGATCGAGGGGGCCGGCCCCGTAAACGGTTTCACCCAGTCGGTCTGCACCGTCGACCACGCGGAAACCGCACGCGAGAAACTGGAGACCTTCATGAAAAATCCCGGACCGGTCATCGTGGGGGCCTTCCAGGGAGCCAGCTGTTTCGGTCCGGCCTACGAATATGCCTTCATCCTGGACCGTCACCTCAGAAACCACCGCATGAGGAACAAGGTTCCCATCACTTATGTGACGGCGGAACCCTATATCGGCCACCTGGGACTGGGAGGGGTGGGAGATTCGAAGGGCATGCTCGAATCCGAGTTCAGAAGCCAGGACATCAAGTGGATCACCAATGCCAAGGTCACGAAGGTGACTGAAAACACGATGTTCGTGGAGGAGGTCGACAGCAGCGGGAACAAGCTCCATGACCATGAGCTTCCCTTCAAGTATTCGATGATGATTCCGCCCTTCCGAGGGATCGAGGCGGTGGCCAAGGTCGAAGGGCTGGTGAATCCCGGAGGATTTGTCGTCATAGACGATTTCCAGCGGAATCCGACCTACAAAAATATTTATTCGGCCGGAGTCTGCGTCGCCATTCCCCCCGTCGAGAAGACCCCAGTCCCGACCGGGACGCCAAAAACCGGCTACATGATCGAATCCATGGTTTCGGCGATCGTCCACAACATCAAGGCCGAACTCGCCGGAAAGAACCCGGATACGAAAGGGACCTGGAATGCCATTTGCCTGGCCGACATGGGGAACACCGGAGCCGCCTTCGTCGCCCTTCCCCAGATTCCCCCCCGGAATGTGGCCTGGTTCAAGAAGGGCAAATGGGTGCACCTGGCCAAAATTGCCTTCGAGAAATACTTCATCCGGAAGATGAAGACCGGAAGTTCTGAACCGATCTACGAAAAATACATGCTCAAGGCCCTGGGGATCGAGCGTCTCCAGGAAAAGTAGCCAAGAGGCCCTGACCTGACTCCGGGCCAATCGCCCGGAGTCTCCCTATCCTTTCCACTTTCCCAAAATTTCCTCCCTCCTCTGCTGATCTCTCCGTGTCAAAATTGTCAGGGATGGCCGGCAAGTTTTTTCCATTGAGCCTCGGTCAGGACCTTTCCCACCGCGACATGGCCCGCCAGATGGTCGAACGTGGCCCGGGCCATGAGACGGGTCAGATGCATAAAGAGCCTTCGGCCTTCCGGGAGCGGAGGATTCCGGCTCTCCATCAACGAAAGATAGCGGGCCCGGAGACGGTCGATTCGTTCAAACTGCCTGAGGGACCGGGTCACCATACGTCGCCTGATGCTCCGGATCCGGGCAATCTGGGAGGGTGTCAGCCCAAGCTCCCTGGCGCGGGAGAGGATATAGCTTGCCCCGGGATGGGGACCCAAAGACTGGGGAAGGATGAAGACCGCCCCCACTTTATTCCGGAAGAGGGCAAGCTTCTTCATCATGTCGGGACTTGTATAGGGCTGGGAATCGGCCAGCGACTCAGGAGCTCCTGCCAGGAAGATCGCGAGGAGACATCCTGTGAAGGCCAGAACAACCTTTGTCATCGCGAATTCCTTTCATAGAAGGTCAGTATTTGCCCTCTCCGGCGCCGGAGGGGGCCTGGGTTTTAGGAAAAATATTTCCTGACCAGCCCGAAAGAGCAATGTTAGAATCCAGAAGACTGTCCATTCCGGCACCCTTAGGCCGGAGAATGTTACTGGAGGGCCGGAAGTGGGATTTTTTTCGTCATGGTCCCCTGACCACGCGGGGATCCGTCCGCTGTCATCCCGGGAAAGAATCTACGGATTCTTCGATTTGTTCTGGAACTGGTTCGGGGACAGTGCCAATGCCTCGAGCTGGTACTTCGGGGGTCTTCTGGCCCTGGCCGGACTTCCTGTTCTTCTCTGGAACACCTTTCTCTGGTCTCCCCTGATCATTCTTCCCTGGGCTCTTCTGGCCCTCATCTCCTACAGGACCGGAGCCACGACAGTCCTTCTGGCCATTCCGTCCCTCGGTGTCCGGGGAGGAACCCTGTTTCTGGGGATCTGTGAGACCATCGTCCAGATCGGATGGACCACCGTCACCACCTATATCGGGGCGGTCTCTCTGGTCCGGATCTGGATGGGGGATCCTTCCGCCACGCTCTCCGGCCATTCCCTTCCCCTGGTCATCTCGCTCCTTCTGATCGCCCTGGTCCAGGGAATCACCGCCTCCCTCGGAGCCGGGGCGATCCGGTGGCTCAAATGGACCGCCTCCCTTCTCCTCCTGGTCCTCGGGGGGGTTGAAACCTGGCATGTCTTCTCCCAGTGGAAGATTCGGGAGATTCTCGACTTTCACCCCCAGGGAAGGCCTCCCTTCTCTCCGGTCAGGCTCTTCGACATCTCCTTCATCAATATCTGGACCTGGCTCCAGGTTGGGGACTTTGCCCGTTTTTCAAAGACGGGGCGAGGGGCCATGATGGGATCCTGGCTGGGTCTCTGGATCGGTCAGGCCTGGTTCGTTCTGGTCGGAGCCACCGCCGTTCTGGGACTGGGCCTCCTGACAGGACACCTGACCCCCGAGGACAGCGATCCCTCCCGGCTGATGGGACGGCTGGGCCTGTCCTGGGTCGCCCTTTCGGTCATCTTCCTCTCATGCATCAGCGTCAGCTCAAGCAATCTCTACGGAGCGGGACTGGCCCTTTTGTCCCTCCGCGGAGAAAAAGCACGGGCGGAGGGACCGGGCTCCTCCCTGATGCTGGTCTCGCTCATTTCGGTGGGGACGGCCTTCATCCCCCTTCTCTTTTCGAGTTTCATCGGCTATTTTACCGGCTTTCTCACCACCATCGGCGGTCTTTTCATCCCCCTGTGGTCGCTTGTCCTCACCGACTTTCTCCTGATCCGGAGAGGGAGGATCGAGACGCAAGGGCTTTTCGAAGCCACAGAGGGCTCTCCCTACTGGGCATCAGGGGGATTTCATCCAGCCGGGATCCTGGCCCTCCTTTTCGGAATTCTCTTCTACTACGGATTCCCTCTGGCCGTCCCCTCGGTCGCAACCAGTATCGGAGTCAGCCTTCCTGCGATCCTCTGGACAGGACTATGGTATCTCGTTCTCTCGAAAATTTTGGCCATTCATCGGGACAGGAAAAACAAAAAAAAGGAGGGAATCGGCAACACTCTGCCTCCTCCCTCCCGATATCCTTCGGCTTGATGCGACTTACTTTTTCTTGACGACCTTGGTGTTCACCGATTCCCTCAAGGCCTTGCCCGGAGAAAACTTGGGAGCGGTCTTGGCGGCAATCCGGATTTCCTTTCCGGTCTTCGGGTTGCGGCCTGTCCGGGCCTTTCTCTGGACGGTCCCGAAGGTTCCGAACCCGACGATTGTCACCTTTTCGCCCTTCTTCATGGAACCTTCGATCGCCTTTAGAAATCCGTCAACAACTGAATGGACATCCTTTTTGGACAGCTTTGATGATTTCGAGACCTTTTCGATGAGCTCCGTCTTGTTCATGAAGCATCTCCTTGAAGAAGGTGGGGTTTAAGCCTGCAGAGACCATTCTAAAAGAAATATGAAATCCCGAAAGAGACTTCAGGCAAAGGATAGAACAAGATTTTAAAAAAAGATAGTCCGTCCTTAATGGGAAATCCGAAATTCTGGAAATCCCCCCCCTGTCACCCCGGAGTCGAAAGCCGGCGAAATGCCTGGAGAGCCTTGTTACGAGAGGTTGCAAGCTCCACAATCGGATCCGGATAGGAGGAAGAAAAATCCTCCGATTTGTTTTCAGAACCGCCGGAAATCATCCATGGACGATGGACAAACCGGTCCGGGACCCGGGCAAGCTCCGGGACAAACCTTCGCACATACTCCCCCCGGGGATCGTAACGCTCCCCCTGAAGGACGGGATTGAAAACCCGGAAAAAGGGAGCCGCATCGGTTCCGCATCCCGCCACCCACTGCCAGGAGGCAAAATTGGAGGCTGGATCGTAGTCCACCAGGTTGTCAGCAAACCAGGCGGCCCCTGACCTCCAGGAAATCCCCAGGTTCTTGACCAGAAAGGAGGCCGCCACCATCCTGACCCGGTTGGGCATGCTGCCGGTTTGGCGAAGTTCCCGCATGCCGGCATCTACAAGGGGAAAGCCGGTCATTCCCCTCTTCCACAGCTCAAACTCCCCTCCTCCGGTCTTCCAGGGATAATCAAGGAAGCTTCTCCGCAGGGGGCTCTCCCTCATCTCCGGATGGTGCCAGAGAAGATGGGCAGAAAATTCCCGCCATCCCAGCTCCTCCAGGAATTTTTCCCGGTCTTTTTCCGGAGCCTCCGATTCACTCACCTTCCACCAGATCTGGCGGGGGCTGATCTCGCCCTGGGCAAGATGGGGGGAGAGCTTCGAGGTTGCCGCCTCTGCCGGAAAATCCCGCCGCCGCCCATAGCCTGCCAGATCCTCCGCAACGAAGGCCCCAAGACGCTCATGGGCCGCCGACTCTCCCGGCCTCCAGAGCCTTCGCATCGTGTGGGCCCAGTCGGGCGCAGGAGGATCCCACCCCCAGTCCCCAAGCCGCTCTCCCTGGGGACCCGGGACTTTGACGATCCGCTCCGGAGCCGGAAGGGGAAGATCGGGGGGAAGACGGCTCCGGCAAGAACGCCAGAAGTGAGCAAAGATCTTCCAGGGTCCGCTCCGTCCCTCCGGAACAAATTCCGGGGGGACAAGATAATCCGAGGATTCGGTCCGGAATGAGATTCCGGCTCCGGAAAGGATCCTGGCCACCCTAAGATCAAGGCTCCTCTCCTCGGGGGTCCGCCCCGGAGCGGCATGGACGGCTCCGACTTTCAAATCTCTGGCAAGCCGGAACAGGATCTCCTCCGAGGGGCCCCGAAGAAGCACCAGGGCCAGGCCATGGGAGATGAACTCGCCATTCAGGGCACGGAGACTTCCCGCAAGCCACCATTTCCGGGCTCCGTCAGGGAGGGTGTCGAGGGAGGGATCCCAGATGTAGACCGGTAGAGCCGGGCCTTCCCGGACGGCCTGATAGAGAGGGGGATTGTCGGAGAGGCGCAGATTGTGACGGAACCAGACGATCGATCTCAAGGATTGCCTCCTTTCACAATGAATCCTGGAGCAAGGAGCCGGAACTCCATGGGCCCCCGGCCGTCAGTCAAGCTCGTCCTCATCCTCCCGGACCCGCTCGACTAAGGGATCGGAGGCGGCCTTTCCGACGGCAGGGAGAGGGGGCGCCGGGACCATGCGGTCGGCCAGAAATCGCGAAAGAACAGGTCCTAAAAGGAGAACCCCCATAAACCGCAGGGTCTGGAGGGCCATGATGAAGGAGATGTCGAGATGGGGGGCCGAGGAGGCGATGATCGCCACGGAATCCATCCCTCCGGGGCTCGTCGCAAGGTAGGCTGTCAGGGGGTCCATTCCCAGAAAATCGACCAGAAGGAGGGCGATCAGGCCGGAGAAGAGCACCAGGGCCAGGATCGCCATCAGGGTCCGGGGAAGGGCCGTCAGGGCGTGGAGCAGGATGGGACGGGTGAAACCCAGACCGATGCCCCAGCCGAGAAGGGTGTAGGCGACGGCAAGAAGAAGCGGGGGAAGGGTGATCGAAAGTCCCGCTTCCGCGTGAAGGACCGAACCCAGAATCATCGGAAGGAGCATGGCCCCCGCCGGAATCCTCGAAAGCTTTCCCGCCACGGTTCCCAGGGAGAGGACCAGGAGAGTCTCCAGAAAGCTCTTCCAGGGAACGGCCGCAAAAAGGGAGAAGGAGTTTTGGGGAAGACCGGGGGCGGGAAGCCAGAAACGGACAACCAGGGAGGCGACGGTCACCACGACCACCACGCGCAGGTATTGCATGAAGGCCACGAGTCTCGCGTCGGCCCCGTAGGCCTCGGCCATCACCATCATGACGGAGGCGGCCCCCGGTGAGAGCCCCCAGATGGCGGTCGTTCCGGGAAGGATTCTAAGACGCCCCAGGAGCCACCCAAGAAAACTGGCGGCAGCAATGGTGGAAAAAACCACCAATAAAAGGAGGGGCCACTGGGTCCGGAGGCTTCCCAGGATCGAGGGGGTGAGCATGTGGGCGATCATGGTTCCGATGACGGCCTGGGAGGCCAGATGAAGGAGGGGAGGAATCCGGAGCGCCATCCCGCGGGTGGCCAGAATGATCGCGGCCACCATGGGCCCCATGAGAAGGGAGGCCGGAAGACGGGCCAGGGAAAAAAGAAGGGAGAGTCCCACGGAGAGGAGCAGGAGAAGGGACCACGAGGCGGCCCGGCTCCCCGGAAGAGGCGGCAGGAGAGGAAGGGTGGGCATGATTCCTCTACCTTAAACCCGGATGGGAGCCGGAACAAGGGGGAAGGAGAAAAAGGAAAGGATCACCCTCTCCTTCTCGAAAGGACGAAGAGATGGTAGCGGTTGGCGAGTTCCACTCGCCCGGTCCCGGGATCCTGATAGGGGGTGAAGGCCTCCATGGCCCTTTCGAGAAGCTCGGATTCAAGATTCTTACGGCCTCCCAGAAGGAGGGCGAAGCGTCCGGTTCCGATGATCGCCCTTGCCGCCGACAGGCGGTCCCCGAAACGAAAGAGAAGCCAGCGGGACTCGTGGGCGCGGATTTCAAGGCCGGCCTCCCCTGTGACGGAAAAGAGCCAGGGACTGAGTCCCGAAGAATAGGGGGATTCAAGCGGCGGGATCAGGCTTGTGACCGGGTGAGGCCAGCTTTCGACAATGGCCCTTGAGACCGCTCCCAGGGCCGTCTCGGAAGGGATCCCCCACGCCGAGAACCCGTAGAGCCCCTCCGGTTTCAGAAGACGGGAAATGGTGGCGATCTGGGCCTCCGGATCCCGGGAGAAAATGGTTCCCATGGAGGAGATCACCGTTCCGAAGCTTTCCGGGGCAAAGGGAAGACGGTCCTGGTCGGCCACCACGCCATGGCTTCCTCCCACCTTTTCCCTGGCAAACCCCAGCATCCGGTGGGAGAAGTCGCACCCGACGGCGGGCCGGGGGGTATGTCGCCGCTCGAGGGCCGCCATGGCCGTCCCCGGGCCGCAGGCCAGGTCCAGGACCGGAGAAGGAAGGGGAGAGGGAAGAAGGAGGGCCAGATGGTGCGAGACCTCTTCAAGGTGGAGGGCAAAGCCCTCCCTGTAGGACGGAGCCGCCTCCTCCCACCCCCCGCGGATGGACATGGGTTGACTGGTCTCTTCCGGCATTTTCTCCTCCTTGTCCTGTCTCATAGTCCTGGCTCATACCCTATAATCAACGTGAGGTCTCATACAGAGAAAAGGTCTGCCCCGGTCGGAAACCCTTAAAGTGCCGGGAGGTGTCTCATGAGATCCGGAGACTCCCACCCGGTGGTCCGGTCTCACAGTGCCAAAGGAGGATGAATGTCGCCCATGACGGATCCCATCGATCCGGGCCTTCTGGTCCGGACACTCCTGGGGGCCGATGGACTGATCCTTTCAGCCGGAGCCGGAATGGGAGTGGACTCCGGACTTCCCGACTTCCGGGGAACAGAAGGGTTCTGGCGGGCCTACCCCGCTCTCGGCCGCTTCGGAATCCGGTTCGAGGAGATCGCAAATCCCCGCGCCTTCCACGATGATCCCCGTCTGGCCTGGGGATTCTATGGACACCGGCTTCTCCTCTACCGGAAAACCCGGCCCCACGAAGGCTTCGGAAGTCTTCTGGAACTGTCCGCCCGCTACCGGCACGGCTCCTTCGTCTTCACGAGCAATGTGGACGGACAGTTTCAGAAGGCCGGATTCGGTGAAGAGAGAATCGTCGAGTGTCACGGATCCATCCACACCCTCCAGTGCCTTGAAGATTGCGGGAATCTCCTCTGGAGCGCCGAAGATTTTCACCCCGAGATCGATCCCGACTCGGGGAGACTGCTCTCCCCCCTTCCCCGCTGTCCTCGGTGCAACGCCCTGGCCCGGCCCGGGATCCTCATGTTCGGCGATGACGGATGGAACGACAGCCGGACACGCGGGCAGGAGAGACGTTTTCGGGACTGGAGACGGACGGTCTCCCGTCCGGTGGTCATCGAAACAGGAGCGGGAATGGCCATCCCCACGGTCCGTCTCTTCGGAGAGAGCCAGAGAGCCCCGATAATTCGTATCAATCCCCGGCAGTGGCACACGGACCGGGAGGGGGACATCGCCCTTCCTCTCGGGGCCCGGGAGGGAATCAGCCTCCTTCTCCGGGCCATCCGGGAGCGGGAAGGTTCAGGCCAGGGCCATTGACCCAAGACAGCGAGCCATCTCCTCCTCCATCATCTCCGCCGGATAATGGATCCGCCACCCATGGCCGGGAAGGACCCATTCGAAGCGGTAGGCCGCCAGGCGTTCCATGGACCGGATCTGCTCCTTCCAGGAGTACCAGCAGGTGCGTCGTGATGCCCTGAGACCCTTTGCGGCGGGGCTGTAGGAGAGATGGTCCCCCGTGAAGAGGTACCGGTCCCGGAAGAGAAGGCAGGTCGAGCCCGGGGTGTGGCCGGGAGAGGGAATGAGAAGAAGATCGATATCAAGCCGGACAGCCTCCTGTCCCGCAAGGAGGCGCTCGATCCCCCGGGTTCCGAGGCCGGAGTCGGCCTCGTGGAGAATCCGTTCGCATCCGAAATGGCGATGGAACTTTTCATGGTCGGCCACATCGTCGGAGTGGGTCAGGAAGAGGAGGGCCACGCCTCCCAGAGCCTCAAGACGGTCGACGATGGGTTTGGCAAAACGGGGGGAATCGACCAGGATGTTCCCTTCGGGTCGTTGGATCAGGTAGCTCATGGCGCCGAAGCTTTTGGGGGAGGTGAAGCCGCACTCGAAGACGGGCCCGTCGATCCGCTCCGGGAAGAGGCGCTCAACCGATCCGGAATCCACCCGGGTCACGGTTCCGATCGCGGAGACGGGACAGGAGACCAGGGCCCCGAGGGCCCGATCGAAGGCGGCCCGGTCCTCCGGCTGGCGGAAGACCCGGGCCATCTCCCCCGCGTCATCGAAGGTCCCGGGAGCCATCCGCTGGCAGACGCCGCAGTCGATGCATCCGGAATCGACAAAAAACTCCCCGGAAACATTGGAAGACAACCTGTTGGCGATCTTTGCCATGACAATCCTCCGAAAACGGGACTCCCCAAAGACTCGGATGTTCCCAGGAATCACCATCGGAACCCCAGAACTCTTGCCAGGGACTCCCTTGATTCTAACAGGGGTCCGGGACCGGGGAAAGGCGGCCTCACCTCCTCCGTGGTCCCGTTTTTCGGGACAACCGACTTTTTTCTTGTCACCCTCCTCCCACGGTGTTATCTAACACCCGCTCCCTGAACCGTTACCCAATGATCCGGAAGATCCCGACTCCCCGGAAGGCAGATGCCGGGCCTTTCTCCACTCCTGCGATTACCGGGAAGACCCCTCGGGACGTCTTCTCGAAGGGATCAAGACGGGGCCCCAGAGCGACTTGAGGACAGGACTTGCCAGACAGACGGTCCGGAGGGGAGACCGGCCCTACCACGAACCGATGCGCCTCCTGACCCTGATCGAAGCCCCGCCCGAACGGATCGGCGAGATCATTCTCCGTCACCTGATCCTCCAGCAATTCTACGACAACGAATGGGTTCGGCTGACCTCCCTCGATCCTTTAGACGGAACCGTCCGC
>JAKAWK010000117.1 GCA_021827365.1 Nitrospirota bacterium | reverse complement strand
CCGCAGGGATAATACATCGTTTATGACGAAAAGCGTAGCGATAGGCGGGTTTGGTGTCGATCGTTTCGATCCGGGCGTTGATCGTCGAATATTTTCCCTTTTCCTTGGCCCAATGGGGGATCAGGCCCCACAGAAGGGGGATTAGTTCAGATCTTGATTCTGGGTCCATCTTCCGGACCACCAATGCATTTTGCCCGGGAGAGAGGTTATAACGGGGATTCCAGTCGAATAATGAGGAAACGGCCCTGAAGGTTGTGGCATATTCCCTGGGAGGTCTTTTTTGAGCGAACCGGCCGCACATATATCATTCCTCTTCATCGGAGCGAGTCTTTTCCCATTGCTCCCATTTTTCAGGACTATTTTCCTCCTCCAGAAACTTTTTTTTCATCCAACGGGGCATCAAGGATTCCGCCTCTCTCAAGGCTTGAAACTCCTCCGGAGGAAGTTTCCGGCGAAGGATGTGAATATGCCGGGAGGTCAGCCAAATCTTCCCCAATCCCCACAAGGCGATGAGAGCGTATCCGGCAGGGCGTCCCAATAGGGCCAACGTCCTCGGAGACGCATGTCGGAGATACAGGATCGACCCGTTTGTCAGCCGGATTTGTCGCGTTCGTCCCGAAGTCCAATAAATCTCCTTCAGAACCATCTGGGTTATCAATCCAAACCGTTGCGCCGCCTCTACCCCTGAGATGGTGATTGTTTCGCCTTCTGCAACGAGTCTGAGAATTGCTCCAGAAGAGGGAGGAAAAGGTCCAACGTATCGGCTGATTTCCGGCCGGACATAAACCCCTCGCATCACCCTCATCAACGTTCCGGACTTGACCAGCCTTGACAGGGTTCTCCAAATGGCGGTCATTGGGGCGATTTCACGGAACATCCCCACCTTGAACGGCTCTCCTTCCGGATGTTTCTGAATCTTCTCCCAAAGGACTCTTGAATACATCACCCGACCTGTTTATTGAAAGTCCTGGATCTCATAAGAAGGGGCCATCTATGACCATAACGTGACTGTCACGTGACAACAGATCAATTCCGAACATGGATCACTTGTGTTGCCCCTTTCCAACAAACGCATCAAACGCCGCTTCGAACAATTCGTTGAGCTTCATGTCCCGATCGAGGGCCTCGCGCTTGAAGCGTTTCACGAAGTCCGGAGGCATCTTGAAGTTCATCGTCATAGGGCTCTTTCACTGTCCAGGCAGATTCACTCCCGACGAAATCGCCTGATGAATCGCCAAATTAATCAGCGCTGCCCGGGAGAGTCCCGACTTCCGCGCCCTCTCGTCGACGGCCTTCAGAAGTTCCGGAGAGAGCGTCAAACTGATCTGAACCTTCTTCCTTTCCTTATCTGTTTCTGTCGGCACTCCCGCGTCGGGTGCCGCTTTGATGAAATCTTCCGCTGCTTTTTTCTTCGGTCTGACGATCATGGACTCCCCTTCAGTATTATAATGATATCTTTTTAATATTAATACGATATTAAAACACTATCGGAATAGATGCAAAATGAGATTGTTCAGTTCGTCGCTGGCCTTCCCGTCTTCCGGCTTCAGCTCCAGGACGGAGAGTCCCGAGCCAGCGGCATTGGCGAAAGCCTTTCTTCTTCGGAGAGGCGTCGGAAGGTAATCGAACTGCGAAAGTTCCATCACCGCCTTGGCCGCCTCTAGGTTGTCGTTCGAATTCTCTCCGGGATCAGCTCCATTTAAAACCGCATAGCACCGAAGGTCGTCCCGGACGCTCCGGGCCTCGTCGATCAGAGCCGCGATGTCGTTCAGGGCCCACACGTCATAGCTCCTTGGCTGGAACGGAACCAGGAGAATGTCAGAGATCACCAGGGCCGCCCGGAGAGCTGTCGAGTCCCGTCCTCCCGCGTCGATCACAATGTCCTCATACTTCTCTCGAGCCTTCAGGACCTGGCTCCGGAGGGTCGGACCGTCCGGGTAGGCCGCGCACGCGATAGAGGGGGCTCGGTCCAGTTCCGACCGGATCCCGATCGCCGTCAGTGCAGTCGCCTGTCGGTCCCCGTCGACGAGCCATACGTCCCGCCCCGCCATTGCCCGGGCGATCGCCAGATTCAGCGCGATGGTCGTCTTTCCCACTCCCCCTTTGGTGTTCCCAACAGTCACGATCATGGCTCCTCCATATTAACATGATGTATTTTAAAAATTAAATTAATATTAACTTAATATCAAAATAATATCGCATGTTTTTAAGAAGTCAAGCATGAAGGAAGTGGGAATCGTGGCCCAAAAAGGGTTACGCTTTTCCATGGAAACGAAGGGAAGAAGACGAGGGAGCATCGATCAATTTAATAGTGTTTCAATATCATGATGCTCTTGATATCGAGTGAATCAGTAGCTGTGCCGATAGCAGTTTTTCAGAGAAAAGCGAGCCCCACTGGGCAGTCCTCGCACTGGAAATCGCTGCCCTCAAGCATGTCCTCGTGGAGGATCCTCTTCCTGGGGTGCCCCGGATTCCGGGGGAGACCGATCCGAAACTGGCCGGGTCGATGGTGATGCAGGACGGCTCCTGGTATCTTCCGGATCGTGTGATGGGAGAGTTTACGGGAGAAAGCCCCGGCAACGTAAACCTTCGGGCGGATCGCAATGGACTCGGAGGAATTTCTGCGAATAGATCGCAAGTCATTGAAATTGTTTGTAATAGTTTTTCTACCGCAGGGAAGCGAAGTCCATCCGGGAATCTCTATCCCCGTGAATCCGCTCTTGCACTCTTGGCCCTTACCACCAACTTCACCCCGGAGTGGACCCGGGAGACCGCGATAGCCGCCGTGACCGAAGCCTTCGATTGGGTGGAAGCCAACGGCGACACCAATCCCGGTCGGATTCTTGATAGTCGCCAAACCGGAATGATAATTCAGGGATCAAGGATCTTGGAGAAGAAAACTGCCGTTTATCCCTGATGCGTCACAATGTTGGAAACCTCATCAAAACGTGTGGGATGGGCTCATTCGCTTCCCGGTCCGTGAACGGGGTTTTTGCGCTCGGGAGGGACAGGCAGGAAATCACCCGACAGGATCGCCTCGTGATGCAGGGGGCATTTCCCCGGAATTCCTGCGGCGTTGAGATCGGATTCGACATCGAATTCTTCGAAGGAGCGGAAAACCTCCCCTTTGGCTTTATCCCAAGCCTCCTCGACGATCCGATCCATCGTTCCCTTGAGCCCGGGATTGTCTCTGAGAACGCTCATGGCGTCACGCCAGAACACCTGTGCGTCAACCCTCCACTTCCTTTCATCACCAGGAGACCGGTCCAAAAGATACTGATGTTTGATGGCGTGGGTGAAGGATTGTCCGAGGAGCCCGATCAGTTCGCGTCTTTCCGATTTGCCCATGTCTTCGAGTTCCTCCGCGAGAGATTCCCGGTCAACTTCGTCGAAGCGGCCTTGACGGACAAGTTCCGCCGAACGCATGGCCCAGCCGTAGAAGTCCTTCTCATGAAGTTCGGCATTTTCGGAAGAAGGCGGATGTGCCAGTTGTGGTCGAGTCATTGGCGTACTCCCTTATGATAAGGAAAGGAGGGTGAATCTGTTTGAAACCCACTCATTGAGTTTAACATAGCATGATATCGATTTCTGACGTGCGCACAATCCCGGGTCTCCATCAAAAAACCTCGTCCGCCAATCTCTGTTGCGTGTCTGTCCTGTTCGGTTCGACGGTCGGGTAAGGAAGGTTCCTTTTTCCAAGGCCTTCCAGGATGTCTCCCCACCACCATTCATGGCCTGTGGCTTCCTCGAATTCGCGGCGGCTGATTTCCCCGGCAGAAAGCATCCGGAACAACTCATCGAGCCAGGCTTTCTCGCTGTCCATATTCTTCTCCGTTGGTCTAATTTTCCAGCTTCTCGAATACCCTTTCCTCCACCTCGATTGTCCCGTTTGAATGCTTTCTAGCCGTCCACACCCGATCGGTCAAAGCCTCCGCCAGAGAGAGTCCCGATTCAAGGCTTTTTCGTATGAACCCTCCGGTGTCGATGAATCGGTGGCTGGCCGCCAACAGGGGTTTCCGGAGCGGGGTGTGTCCGCAGTAGGTCGGAGAGAGCCCCGGGGTTTGAAGAGCCAGTCCCTCCACCGGAAGTCCCCGTTTTTGCATGTTGATCGCGTGGACCAATGACCGGTCCCAGGTCAGGGAATCGACTACCGTCCCAAAGGTGTCGAAACCCGGAATGTACCGGTTCTCCTCCCAAGGGAGCCCCGCATCAATGTCGGCATCGGTGAAGAAAAGGACCTCCGGACGGTTCCCCTTTCCGGATCCTTTCGGAGCGGAGCCTGTCGTCTCCCAAGGGAGGGAGGCAGTTTGTCCGACCGGATCCAGGAGATTCCTCACCAGGTCGGCATGGACGACATGGAACCGGGACTTGCCTTCCCCAACCACGATCAGAAGAGGAAGAGATTCCAGGCGGCCTTTCACCGCCGCCGGCATCCGATAATTTCCAAACCATGCCTCTCCTCCGTTGAAGAGGAAAGCATGGTCCGAAAGACCATTCGCCGACTCCATGGGATATTTCTGCCGGTCCCGGGGAAGGAGGTAGTCCATCATCATGTCCTCGTGGTTGCCGAGGACGGCCTGGAACCAGGGTTCCAGGAGAAGGGCCAATCCCCCTGGGCTGTCTACTCCCCGGTCGACGAGATCCCCCACGGAAAAAAGGCGATCCTTTTCAGGGTCGAACGCCACATGCTCCATCAGGGCCCGGAGAAGATCCGTGGTCCCGTGGAGATCCCCCAGGACGAAATCCCGGCCAGCCTTGTTTGTTGGGAGTCGGAGAATTCTGTCATCAGGTTTCTTCATCTACTTCCACCATCGCTTCGGGATCCCAGTCCACGTTGACCTCGATTCCCTCGTATCCGAAGGGGTTGCAGACCACCCTTGTCTTGCCGATCAGATAGTCCGATGTATTGTGCATGTGGCCGTGGATCCAGAGGACCGGGTGCGTCTCCTCGATCAGATCGTCCAGGTTCGAGTAGAACGCCCCGGAAATGGGGCTTCCGGCGAACTGGGGCGGATTCGACAGGGCGGACGGGGCATGATGGGTGATGACCACCGTCGGGCCCGGGAAGGAGGTCTCCAGTTCTTTTCTGAGCCAGGCCAGGGATCCCCGGTGACGATAGGCCACATCCATCCAGTGAAGCTTGTCTCCCTCCAG
>JAKAWK010000116.1 GCA_021827365.1 Nitrospirota bacterium | reverse complement strand
GGATCTCGGACGTCAAATGATTGACATGATTTCGGCGGAAAGAGGATACCAAGCCAACGCCTCGGTCATATCCGCCGATAACCAGCTCATGAACACTCTGTTGACGCGTATCGGATAAATTCGAAACAGCAATATCTTGTCCTGTTTTAAGGGTCTTCCGGGGCCGGCTCCGGAAGACCCTTTTTCAATTGGTACAGCTTTTGCTAATTTATAGGCAGAAGAAGGTGGCGGAACGGCTTCCGGAGAGACCCTGCGGTTGTCCGGAGAATCGGAACCAATTCGGGAGAGCGCGATGGCTGACGAGGAAGAAGGCGGAGAAGAACAGGGAGAAGAGAAGAAGGGCTCCAAAAAGCTGGTGGTCATCGCCGTGGCGGCGATCTTGCTTCTCCTGGGAGGAGGGGGAGCCTTTTTCTTCCTCCACCACAAGAAAAAGGCAGAGAATCACGAGCATCTCCATCACCTGACCCCCAAGGAGATGGAGAAGATGATCAAGGAACACCCGATCGTCGATCTCAAGCCCTTCGTCGTCAACCTCTCCGGTCCGGCCGGCTCCGCACCTCAATACCTGAAGATACGGATCGCCCTCAAGCTTGACAGGGCGCTGACGGCCAAGGAGATCGACTACCGGCTGCCCGAGATCCAGAGCGCGATCCTGATCCTTCTCGGGGCCCAGACCGTGGGAGACCTCCAGTCGACGGGGGGGAAGCTCGCCCTGAAGGATGAAATCCGCCATAGGATCAATGCCAGGCTCGACTCGGGAAAGGTGACCGATGTCTACTTTACGGAATTTGTAATCCAGTAGGGAGAGGTCGGCCGGCATGGCCGGTCTTTTTAATTCACAGGAATGGGAGGAACTATGGCAGACGAACCGCTCGACGAGGAGGCCCTGGCCCGGGCCTGGGAAGAGGACCTGGCCAAGAATGACGCGGGAAAGGACCGGGAGGAATCCTCCGGGCCTCCGAAGACACATGAACCTCCGCTGAGCCTGGATTATCTCCTGGACGTGCCTCTGACCATCTCTGTCCGGGTGGGCGAGTCCCGGATGCTGATCAAGGATCTCCTCCAGCTGGGTCAGGGGTCGGTTGTCGAACTGGACAAGCTGGCGGGGGAACCCATGGAGGTTCTGATCAACGATCAGCTGGTGGCCAGGGGGGATGTGGTCCTTGTCAACGACAAGTACGGAATCCGACTGACCGACATCGTCAGCCCCATCGACCGGGTGAAGAAGCTCTGATCCCGGTTTTCGGGGATCCTTGCACAGGGAGGAAGATTCATGATCACGACGTCCCAGGGACACGACGCGAGTCTTTTGCTCATCGGAGCCAAGCTTGCCGGGTCCTTGTTCTTTGTTCTGGCTCTTTTTCTCGTGGGAGTGTGGCTGGTGCGCCTCCTTCAGCGCCAGAAGCTGATCTCTCCCCGGAAGCCGGAAAACGAGATCGAAATCCGGTCGACACGCTCTCTCGGTCCCCGCTCCCAAATCGTTCTTGTGAGCGTCGGAGGAAACTCCTTTCTTGTGGGAGTCGCCCCCTCGGGAATCTCCCTTTTGGGAAAGATCGACGAGTCATCCCCCCGGTCCGTTCCTCCTGCGATCACGCCTTCCGCCTCATCCCGTCCCCCGGCCCAGGCTCCGTCATCGCCCGGCCAGGAGGCAGGATCTGACCCGACCTCTTTCGATGCCGCCGTACGGGAGGCCCTGGACCGAATCGGGGCTCTTTCAAGGGAACGCTCCTCCCGCGAAAGGACGAGCCGGTGGACGGTTTGAAATCGGGGTCCGGAAGGGTCGCCCTGACGCTTTTGGTGGTCCTGGGACTTCTTGGCGCCTGGCCGGACATGGGTCTGGCAAAAGATCTCACAGTCGCCCCCGTGGCGCCCCTTCCCGACATCCACCTCTCCTTTGGAAACGGGAATCCGGAACCCTCCCAGGTGGCGATGACGGTCGAGCTCTTCCTTCTTCTGACCGTTCTCTCCCTGGCCCCGGCCATCCTGGTGATGATGACCTCGTTTACAAGGATTGTGGTGGTCCTTTCCTTCCTTAGACAGGCCCTCGGGACGGCTCAGGTCCCTCCCAACCAGGTCCTGATCGGGCTCTCCCTCTTCCTGACCTTCTTCATCATGGCTCCGGTCTGGCAGACCATGAACAGGACGGCGATCACCCCCTATCTGGACAAAAAAATCGGCTCCGATGAGGCCCTGGCCCGGGGGATGGCCCCGGTCCGGGAATTCATGTTCCGCCAGGTCAGGAAAAAAGATCTGGCAATGTTCGAACGGATCGCCCACCTGCCGGAGAGCCCGAAGACACGGGATGAAATCCCCACCTACGTCCTGATCCCGGCCTTTGTGGTGAGCGAACTTTCCACCGCCTTCGAGATGGGCTTCATGATCTATCTTCCCTTTCTCATCCTCGATGTGGTGGTCTCCTCGGTCCTGATGTCCATGGGTATGATGATGCTGCCGCCGACCGTGGTCTCTCTTCCCTTCAAGATATTGCTTTTTGTCCTTGTGGACGGGTGGAACCTGATCATAGGCTCCCTTGTCCAGAGCTTTCACTAGAGGAGGAGCCCGTGACTCTCCAGACTGCCGTGGACCTGACCCATGAAGCCATGCGGGTGGCCCTCGTCCTGACCCTTCCTGTCCTCCTTGTCAGCCTTCTGGTGGGGGTGGTGATCAGCCTTCTCCAGGCCGTGACCCAGATCAATGAGATGACCCTCTCCTTCCTTCCCAAGGTGGCGGCGGTGGGTGCGGTCCTGCTGGCCCTCATGCCCTGGATGGTCCGAATGATGGTGGACTATACCCAGGGTCTCTTTGCCCAGCTTCCGGGACTGACGCGGTGAACACCAGCCCTTTTCTGCACCTTTTTTCTTTTTCCCGGTTTGATCCGGAACTCTTTGTCCTGATTCTCTCAAGGACGAGTGGGGTCCTGATTGCGATGCCGGCATTCTCCGCCCGGGCTGTCCCCACCCGGATCAAGGCTCTGGCGGCGGTTGCTCTGTCTGCCCTCCTGTTTCCTCTGATCGGGGGGCATATCCCCTTCCGTGATACCGGGTACGATACCCTTCTCCTTGATATTGCCTCGGAATTCCTCATCGGGGTTTCCATCGGCTTCTGCGCCTATCTGATCTTTGCGGCGGTTGCTCTGGGAGGGCAGCTCGCAGGAGTCCAGGCCGGATTTGGCATCGTGGATGTCATCAATCCCCTGGGTGTGGCGGAGGTTCCTCTCCTGGGAAATTTCCAGACCCAGGTGGCATTTCTCGTCTTTCTTGCCACAAATGCCCAGTACGCCCTTCTCTGGACCCTGGCCCGCTCCTATGAGGTGATCAATGTGGGGGGAGGCAGTTTTTCCGACTCCTATTTTTCCGGAATCGCCCACCTTTTCGGAGGGATGATGACCCTCGGGCTGGTCCTGGCCTCTCCCTTCATTGTCGGGGGCCTCGTCTTAAATCTCGTGCTGGGATTCCTGTCGAAGATGATGCCCCAGATGAACCTCATCTCGCTGGGACTTCCCGTGATGGTTCTGGGAGGCCTTCTCCTGACTCTTCTGGGCCTTCCGTTTTTCACTGCCGTCCTGGCCCGCTCCATGGGCGGACTGGGCGTGACACTGGACGACCTTCTCAAGGTGATGGCAGGCCATGGCGGATAACGACAGCTCCGGTCAGCTTAAACAGGAGGAGCCGACCAGCCGGCGCCTCGAAAAGGCGCGCGAGGAAGGCCAGGTCGCCCGTAGCCGGGAGGTCGGATACCTCTTCTTTCTGATGGCGGCCCTGATCCTCATGGTCAGCTACGGGTCAAGGCTCATCACGAATCTCCGGGCGGACATGGCATTCTATTTCAGCCATGCCGGAACCCTGCGGGTCTCCGCGGATTCGATCACGCCCTTCGTCAAGGGGCTGGTCTTCCGCGAAATGGCCACGACCCTTCCCGTTCTCCTGGGATTTCTTCTTTTCGGTGTTGCCGCATTCCTGGTCCAGGGCGGATTTGTCTGGAGCCCGAAGGCCGCGTCCATCCGCTGGAACCGGATCTCTCCGGGCCAGGGAGTCCGGCGCCTCTTTTCGATCCGCTCCCTGGAGGAACTCTTCCGCTATCTCGTCAAGGTGACTCTCTCCCTTCTTATTCTTTTCTATGCCCTGGAGAAAAACTGGCTCACTCTTCCCGCCCTGGTCGAGACGGGGCCCCACCGGATGATCGGCGCCCTCTACCGGATGTCCTTCCTCGTCCTCGTGGCCTTTCTCCCGCTCTATCTGGCCCTGGGACTCGGGGACTACCTCTTCCAGCGCTTTGTCCTGATGAGGGGCCTCAGGATGACCCGTACGGAGGTCAAGGAGGAGACAAAGGAGACCGAAGGAGATCCCCAGGTCCGGGCCCGGATCCGGTCGATCCAGAGAGCGATGGCGAGACGGCGCATGATGTCCAAGATCAAGGGGGCCACGGTCGTCATCACGAACCCGACCCATTTTGCCGTAGTCCTTCGGTACCATCCGGAGACGATGGCGGCGCCTGTCCTTGTCGCCAAGGGTGCCGACGAGGTAGCCTTCCGGATCCGGGAAGCCGCCCGGGAACTCGGTGTTCCCGTGGTGGAGGATCCGCCTTTGGCCCGTGGCCTTTACCGGGACTGTCGTCTTGACCGGGAGATTCCGGTCTCCTTCTATGCGGCAGTCGCCCGGATTCTTTCAATCCTTTACCAGAGAGCCGGCGGGCCGGCTCCCGTCAGGGAAGGGTAGACCATGAAGGGACTCATCCAGGGCCGATCGGCAGACCTTTTCGTCTTCATAGGGGTTGTGGGGCTCCTGTCTATCATGATCGTCCCCCTTCCCCCCCTCATGCTTGACCTGCTTCTCTCGACCAATATCGCCTTTTCCCTGATCATTCTCCTTGTCGCCCTGACGACGCGTTCCATCCTCGAGTTCAACCTCTTTCCGACGATCCTCCTCCTCTCCACGCTCTTTCGTCTGTCTTTAAATGTTGCCAGCACCCGCCTCATCCTTCTGCACGGACAGGACGGGACCGTGGCCGCAGGCCACGTCATCGAGTCCTTCGGACGTTTTGTCATCGGCGGGTCCTACGCCGTGGGACTCGTGATCTTCCTGATTTTCGTCGTCATCAACTTTGTCGTGGTCACCCGGGGGGCCGGCCGTATCGCCGAGGTCGCGGCCCGGTTTACGC
>JAKAWK010000021.1 GCA_021827365.1 Nitrospirota bacterium | reverse complement strand
TTTCGGAGCGTTTCAGCACCCGGGCCTTCGATCCCGAACAGCCGGTCCCCTTCGGGACCCTTCTCTCCCTTTTCGAGGCGGCCCGCTGGGCCCCCTCGAGCTTCAACGACCAGCCCTGGCGCTTCATCTTCTGGAACCGGTTCACCGACCCGGATGCTTGGCAGAAGGCCTTCTTGTGTCTGACTTCCGGAAACCAGCGGTGGGCCAGGAATGCCCAGATCCTGGTCTCATCCTTGGCCCGGAACCATTTTTCCCACGACCGCTCCCCCAACCGGTGGGGCGGGCACGACACCGGCATGGCCACCATGGCCCTCCTCGTGGAGTCCCAGGCCCAGGGCCTGGCCGCCCATGTCATGGGAGGGTTCGACCCTGCCAAACTCAGGACGGAATTCGGAATCCCGGAGGATTTTGAGCCCATGGCGATGATCGCGATCGGGTATGCGGGCGCCCCCGACCTCCTCGACCCCGAGCTTGCGGCCCGGGAAGCCGGGGAGCGAACACGGGAACCTTTAGACCGGATCCTCTTCGAAGGAAGCTGGGCCCATCCTGTCCGGGACCTAGAGAGTCCCCCTTCCGTCTAGGACCGTCACCGCAGGACCGGCCCTTCTCCTGCCAAACACCCGGATCAGGGCTCCTTTTCAAGGGAAATCCTGACCCCGATCGCCCCCTTGATGTCCTTGAAAAATGGCTGGTCGAGCCTCGCTGCGCTGGGATTTTCCGGCCAGGGATCCCGGACAAGAAAATACCGGATCTCCTTTCGCCCATTGACGACTTTGTATTTGGCGGCCGTAACCACGACCGCATGGCCGATCTTGTTTCCGGTCTTCAACGCCAGGATGACGGGATAGTTCAGATAGAGATCCTGGAGGATCTGCTCGCCGGAGGGCTCGAGGAAGGCCGTCACCACCACCTTTTTCCCCTCGTAGACAGAATGCCATCCGTCGATTGCCTGCATGATCTGGAAGACGGTGGCCGGCTTGTTCACCTGGCGGCCGAAGACACGTTTCACGATCTGATCCTGCGTCACGGGAACATGGGCAAAGTTCAGAACCATCGCCACCGAGGCCGCCCAGCACCAGTTGCTTTCCTGCTGCCGGCCCAGATCCTTGGGCCGGGCCCAGGCTAGGACATAGTCTCTGGGGATTCCCACGATGTAGGTATCAGGACCGACCAGGGTCCAGTCTCCCCGGGCTGCGGGGGCTCCCATCACAATCCCCAGGACAGACAGAAAGAGAAGGACTCTCCGGATTGTCATTGCGAATTCCTTCACGGCGTCCCGCTTTTGCATCCAAGACTCCTGACCCGATTTTCCGATAAGACCCTCTTCCAAAAATACTGCCCCGGATTACGAAGGTCAAACCGCAGGAAAGTTTCAGGGAAGACCCTCCCATGAAACCTTCCGGAAGAGAGAGGTTTCCCGGAAGGAACGGAAAATGGGCAAAGGGTGTGAGGGTCCCCCATGAAAATCCTGGCAAGACAGGGCTTTTTTCCAAATATCCCCCCAGCCTCCTTCGGGCACAGGGCTTGCTTCCCAAAGGGAAGGATCCAAATCATCCTTCAACCGGTCCGAAAGGAGTCTTCCGTGTCTCCATTTTCCTCTCTTCGCCTTTCTGCCATCCTCCTCTCGGCCTCTCTTTTTGGCCTTCTGGCCCAAACCGCGGGGTTAGCCTCGACAGCCTCCGGCAGGCCGGTTGAACTCCGGACTCTGGTGGTCGAAACAGGATCGCCGGGTGTGCGCATTCCTATTCCACGGACGTCGGCCTTTGCCGGAAGCCGGAAGATGGTCTTCCGCTTCCTGGGAACCCCGAAGTTTTTTGTCGGAGTGATCATCCAGAGCTTCGATGCCAGGGGACACCTTCTCCACCACGGCCTCTTCGACCAGGGTCCGATCGACGAGGTCCTTTCCCGGGCCCTGTTCCACCGGGATGAACGGATCCAGATCCTGGGAATATTCCAGGAGGGCCACGGGATGGTCCTTCGGATCCGCCGCTTTGCCTCGGGACAGCTCCTGGACCTTCCGCTCGACCGGGCTCTCTCCCTCCTCACCGCCCGCATCGGCTCGCAAAAGGACCTCGTCTGGGCCGCGCGGTAGCCCCGCCCACTCCGGCCGGGGGGACCCTTTCCTCCGGCCGCGCCTTTTTCTTCCTTCCGATTTATCACTTCACCATTGTCCTGGGGGAGGGTTCTCCTGTAATGTGGAAGATTGGATGAATGACCCCACGAAATTCCCTTGGAGTGCCTTCCGTGACAATCTATGTTGATGCCGACGGTTGTCCGAAACCCGCCAAGGAGATCCTCTTCCGGGCCGCAGAAAGGACCCTGGTCCCTCTGGTTTTCGTGGCCAACCGCGCCTTGTGGATTCCCGACTCTCCTCTTTTAAAGCGTGTGGTGGTGGGATCGGGGCTCGACGTGGCCGACCGCTTTATCGAAGAGAAGGCCCAGGCGGGGGATCTCGTCATCACGGCCGACATCCCCCTTGCGGCAAAGGTCGTCGAAAAGGACGCGCTGGCCCTCTCTCCCCACGGGGAGATTTTCGACCGGGAGACGGTGGGAGAGCGTCTCTCCGTCCGGAACTTCATGCAGGAGCTCAGGACAGGAGGGGTGTCGACGGGAGGACCCGCCCCGTTTTCCAACGCCGACCGGGAACGCTTTGCCAATGCTTTAAACCGGCTTCTTCATCGGAAAACCGGAAAAAAATCCTGAGAGGGAGGCCGGATGATTCCAAAAGAAAAGGCAAAGCCGGATCGCGAGAGTGAGGGAGGAAGAGAGGAGAGCGGCAGAGGAGGCTTTGGCCGCCCCGGACCGAAATGTCATAGAGGAAAAAACGCGCGTTGGGTAATAAAAAAGATTGTAAGGTCAGCCCTTCCTCCCTTTCAGGAGAAGGACCTCTTGAGAGAGGGCCGAAAAATTTTGCAAATGCCAACCCCCGGACGAGAACAGCCTCCGGGATGACTCGGGGGGACCCGAACAAACAGGGCGGATTTTTTCCGCTCCCTCTCTCCTGGATCCCCGAAAGAAAGACCCGGCCTCATCCCACCCCCTCCTAATAGCCGGTGTCGGCATGGTCCTGGACCATTTCCTCCTTCTGGTCGGAGAGGTACCACATGAGATAGGAGGCCACGAGGGGAAGAAGGACCGTGTGATGGTTCGCGGTCTCCTGGAGGAGCGCCCGGAGATCCTGTTTGACGGCGGAGACGTTGGTGGTGTCGAGGATGATGTCGACGGCGCTTCCCAGATTCCGGACGGCCTCCCGATAGTCAGGGTAGACGGCAATTCCGTCCTTCTGGGCCTGGGCCACATGAGGATTTTTCGGATCTCTCTCGCAGACTCCCACAATCCGGACACGCTCCCGACCCAGCGTATGGAGCTTGTCGTAGAACTTGCTTCCCACACGTCCCAGCCCCACCAGAAGCACGCTGACCGATTTCATGGCATTCTCCCTTTGGTGTTGTCGGATCAGTTTGACCCTTCGATTCTGAACCGCGGCACCCAAAAAGACAACCCGAAAAATCGGCGGAAATTTCCCCTCAGCAATTCGGGTTCTGACGGGAACCGGAGGGTGGTTCAGGAGGACGGAGGCCTCCGAACCGGGCCTTCAGAAGACAGACATCGACCAGGACCACCCGTTCGAGGTTGGCCCGGGTGAAACAGGCCCCGAAGACCACCGCCCCGGTAAGATTGGCCCGGGTGAGATCGCAGTCGACCAGGACGGCATTCGAAAGATTGGCCCGGGTGAGATCGGCGCGTCTTAAGCGGGCCCGGGTGAGATTGGCTCCGGTAAGCCGCGCTTCGACAAGTCGCACCCGGGTGAGATTGGCCTCGTAGAGGTGGGCTCCCGAGAGATCGGCCCCCGAAAGATCCGCCCGGGAGAGCTTGGCCCCCGTAAGGTCGCATTCGACCATCACCGCCTGGGCAAGCCTCGACCTGGCGAGTCCCGCCTTCACCAGACGGGTTCCCGAGAGCCGGCATCCGGAAAAATCCGCATCGACAAAGTCGAGCCCCGACAAATCGAGTCCCGACAGGTCGAGTCCCGACAGCTCCTCGCCAAAAAAATCCCGGCGACCGAGTCCCAGATCCCGAAGGAATTCCTCCCGCGTCATCTCTTCACCTCTCCCGATATTCCCCCCGGAAGGTTCCGGTTTGGACAAGGCTCTTCGCTCCGGCGATACAGAGAGGATTCTGGCATCAGAGGGGCGCGGGGGAATATGACGGAGATCATGGTCCACCCCTGGCGTTTGCGGAGGGTCAGAGATCGGGAGAGAAAACGGGATGATTTGAGGAAGGGGAGGAGGCAGGACCTCCCCCCGTCCAGAATGACTTAGGTTCTAGAATACGAAGGTGGCTCCGAACTCGATGGGCATGTAGTTGAGGGCCCCTTTGTAAGGAGAAATCGCTTGGCTCGTTAAATTCCCAACCGCTTTTGTCCCTGTTCCCGCATTTGTACCAGCACCAATCGCACCCACAGCGGTGTCAGCAAGGCCGCTGATATTGGACAGATAGGCCCAACGGATGTTGGCAAATAGGTCGACCCCCGCCAATGTGTCGGAGATCTTGGCCAAAGGCGTCACCACCCCAAAGCCTGCATCGGCATAGAGAGGCATGGTTTCACCATTAAGGCTCACAGCCGGACCCGCATCGGCAAAAATTTGGGGATTCACCCATGACCTACCCCCAAAGAAATCATAGACAGCACCCAGGGTGATCGGGATCACAGGAGTCCCAGCCTGATCAGGCTGGCCAAGAGTTTTTGCCAATTGATTGATCGACCCCAATCCAAAGGATTCGATTTCAATCGAACCGGTTATCCCAAAATGGGAGGTAATCCAGTGGGTCATGGTTACCCCGCCTCCATAGCCGCCGTTCAGGGCATTGGCATCGAAGGTATCCATCCAGGCGAAATTGGCCGAAAGAGAGGTCGACTTGGGCACGTTCCCCTGGAAGGGATCCCCGGAGACGTTGGCGTTCTGGCCCATCGCCGCCTGCTGCATCGCCATCATCTGCCCCATGGTGGAGTTGTTGGCCGGGTTGGAGGCAGTGGGCAGGGAGCCCGAAGAGGAAGGGGCAGGAGGCGGAATGGTCTCTCCGGCAAAGGCCGGAGCCGAAACGAGAAGTGCGGACAGGAATGTTGCACCGAGAAGCGACCGGGTGAGACCCCGGGCGACGGATAGGGACCCCTGCTTTGCCATAACGAAACCTCCTTAAAAAACCGTCATAAGGAGCTAGGCTCCTTTTTAATCCCGCCCTTCCGATCGGGCGGGTTCTTTTCCCTCTTTTGCATCCGGCGTGCCAGGAAATGGAAGAAGATGTGACAGATGGATCAAGAAATTGTGACAGAAGGAATAACCGTTCTATTCCAAACTTTCGCATACGAGGCCATAGGGGGATCCTGTTGCCTGGGTGAATCACCGAAGGTTTCAGGATGTTTCAGGAGGAGGTTTCCTGGAACGTCAAGCCGGACGATCCCTAATTCAATATTTCTGCCGGATCCTCTAAAATGAACTGGGAAGCCTCCGATCTTTCAGAGGCCTGATTCTCCGGAAAAATGATTCCCGATCCTCGTCGGGATTTCTTTTTCAGGATTTCTTGCCTTCTCCATTAACCGTCATGATCCCGGGAGATTCACCCATGGCCCTCCCAGACGAAAAAGATCCGGTCAGCTTCTACGACTCCCTCTCCCAGCGCGAAGGAATCCTCCTGGGGGTAATCATCGCGGCCAACCTGAGAGGCGATAAGGAGCTTCTGGGACTTCTGTCCATCGGAGAGCTCTTTTTGGGAGACGACAAGATGCCCTGGACGACGGAGGAGATCAGAACCCTCAAGACAAAGCTCTCCCTCGACTCCTGGACCACCGGCTCGGGAAACCGCTGGAATCCGACCTTGACCTCGCTTGCCCTCCGGGACCTCTTAGGCGGAGCCCAAGGGCCAAAAAGGGTCCCGGAGATCCTCGCCCGGCTCCTTCCCTCCCATGTGCCGGAAGATCCCCGCTACACCAACTTCTACGATCCGGTCTATATAAGACGGCTTCTGGTGGCCTTTTACGCCCGGGACTCGGAGACCCTTTCGGAAATCGACCGGCTTTCCAAAAAGGCCTACGACCGCCTGGTCCTTCGCCAGGGCTTCCAGGAACATCTTTTCGGGGCGATCATTCCCCCCGACTGGGCGGCCACGCTCTCCCCTCCTCTTATCGCGGAGGCCATATCGATCAAGACCTCGATATTTCTCGGTTCAGGGGTGCTGGCTCCCGACCTGGAGGGGCTTCTCCCCCTCGGACGACGGGTTCTGGACGGCTCCAGACCCGACCCCGAGCTTTCCGACATTCTCCTGAGGCTCGACCTGGTCGGGGGCAACCGGCTCGAGGTCGCGCGATTTCTCGAGAAAAATCCCAAGAGTCCGCTCTACCTTCTTCTGGGGATCCAGGGATGGGAAGCCTTCTTCCGGCAGGATTTCATTGAGGCGGCGGGACTCTTCAAAAAGATGCAGGCGGACTACCGGAAGTGCGTGACCCGAAGAAAAATTCCGCCGGAGGAGCCCTTCGGCCTTTTTTATGCCCTCTCCCTCTTTCTCCTCGACCGATCCGACAAGCGCCGGGAGGAGCTCCCGCGGCTCCTGGCTCTGGCCCAGCCCTCCAACACCTGGAACCATGCCGGCTATGCGGCCTTGTCGGCCCTGGAGGCCTCGCGGCAGGGGCTGGACGCGCTGGCCCAGAACGAGCTCTCCCGATCCTCCAATCGTACGGATTCCTTGTCCCCCCTTGCCGGAGCCCTGTTTTCCGTGGCCCAATGGACCCTCGCCCCCGAGCGGCTGACAAAGTCCCGCCTCCCCTTTCTGGAGAAATTCCGCTCCACGAAGGAAAGCCTTCCCCTGGTGGCCGGACTCTATGCCGAGATCCTCTCCCGGATGGAGGATCCGCCGGCCGAAGCCCTCTCCTTTCTCTCCCGGGACAATGTCCTTCATCTGCTGCAACCCTTCCGGCGGCTTCTTTTGCAGGAGGCCTCCTGGGAACGATCCCTTTCGGGACTTGAGAATCTTCTGACCACGGCAGCCCCCGAAGGGGAGTCCTCCCGCGAAAAACGGATCGCCTGGCTTTTCGATCCCAGGACCTTTGAGACCGAGGCGATCGAACAATCCCAAAAACATGGCGAGTGGAAGGGAACGAAGAAGATTGCCTTCAAAAGGCTTCATTCAGGGGATCCGACCCTTCCCCTGACCGAGGCCGACCGTAAGGTCGTAGAGACCTTCCAGGTCGAGATCTACTATGGAAACCGCGCCTATTACCAGCCCGATCCCCGGCGCACTCCCCTCGCCCTATCAGGCCATCCCGCCGTCTACCACCGGGACCATCCGGGGACAAGGCTCGAGATGGTCACGGCCCTTCCCGAACTGATCCTTTCCGAGACTCCCGACGGCTACCGGATCGAACTGTCCCATCGGGCCGACTATCCCCGCGCCATCCTCGAATCCGAATCCCCATCGCGCTACCGGGTGATCGACCTCTCCAAACCCGCCGTCGCCCTGGCCCAAAGAATTCCTCCCAGGGGGCTCTTCGTTCCCCGGGAGGCCAAAGACAGGGTCCTGGGACTTCTAAGACGCCAGGCTCCCTTTCTCGCACTTCGGGCTGAAATCAGCGAGGCCGACATTCCTGCGATCGCGGGGCGCCCCCTTCCCGTCCTTCAGCTTGCCCCCCACGGGGAGGGTCTTGCCCTGACCGCGGGCGTCCGTCCCTTCGGGCCGGAGGGCCCCTTCTTCCCGACAGGACGGGGGGGCCGCCTCGTCACGGCGACGATCGGGGAAAAAACCCTCCACGCCCGCCGATCTCTCGACACAGAAAAAAACCTCTTAGACGAGCTTGTGGCCTCCCTGCCCGTTCTCTCCACCATCGATCCGGAACACACCGTCTGGATATTGGACTCCCCCGAGGAGGCCCTCGATCTTCTCACGGAGCTCCGGGAAAGTCCCCTTCCGAAGGAGATCGAATGGCCGCAGGGGGAGAGCCTCCGCGTCACGCCTCCCGCGGGTACGAAAAAGCTCCGGATCACCCTTCGGGAGGCCCGGGACTGGTTTGAACTCGAGGGCAAGGTAGAGGTCGACGAGAATCTCGTCCTGGACCTTCGGGAGATCCTGGCCTCGCTTCCCAGGGCGAAAGGGCGCTACATCCCCCTTTCCGACGGAAGGTTTCTCGCGCTGGCGGACGAACTCCGGCAACGGCTCGAACGACTGCAGTCCATTTCGGAGGAGACCGGTTCGGGAGCCCGGATTTCCCTTCCGGGGACCCTCGCCATCGAGGATCTTCTCTCCGAAGCCGGGGAGGTCAAGGGGGACAAGAGCTGGAAGGAGTTTCAAAATCGCCTTCGGGAGGCTGCAGACCACCGGCCGGTGGTTCCGGCAACCCTCATGGCCGAACTTCGGGACTACCAGGTCGAGGGATTTTCCTGGATGAGCCGGCTTGCCCGGTGGGGGGCGGGGGCCTGCCTGGCCGACGACATGGGACTCGGAAAGACCGTCCAGGCCATTTCGGTGATGCTCGAACTGGCCTCCGGGGGACCCATTCTGGTCGTGGCGCCCACCTCCGTCTGCCACAACTGGGCCTCGGAGCTTGCCCGGTTCGCCCCGACCCTCCGCGTGCATCAGCTGCGGGACGCCTCCAACCGGGAGGAGCGGACGGCCTCTCTGGGCCCCCATGACGTTCTGGTCGCAAGCTATGGCCTTCTGTCCCAGGAAGAAGCGATCCTGTCGGGAATGTCCTGGCAGATGGCCGTCTTCGACGAAGCCCAGGCCTTCAAGAATGCCGAAACCAAACGGGCCCAGGCCGCCCGGAAGATTACCGCCCACTTCCGGCTCGCCCTGACGGGAACTCCGGTTGAAAACGACCTCGACGAGCTCTGGAGCCTCTTCAGTGTCATCAATCCCCGGCTGCTCGGCTCACGCGACCGATTTGCCAACCGTTTCGCCGGTCCCATCGAAAGGAGCCGGGACCCCCGGGTCCTTTCCCAGCTTCGCTCCCTGATCCGTCCCTTCATGCTCCGGAGGACGAAAAGCGCCGTTCTTTCCGAGCTTCCGCCCCGGACGGAGATCACACTCGAAGTCGAGCTTCCGCCCGGGGAACGGGCCTTCTACGAAGCCCTCAGGAGACAGGCCCTCGACAAGATTGCCGGCCTTTCCGACCGAAAGGACGCCCGGATCCACATTCTGGCAGAGATCACGCGCCTGAGGAGAGCTCTCTGCCACCCGGCCCTTGTCGACCCGGAGACTCCGCTTCCGGGCGCCAAGCTCGAAACCTTACTGGGGCTGGTCGACGAGCTGAGGGGAAACCGCCACCGGGCGCTGGTCTTCAGCCAGTTCACCGGCCACCTGGAACGGGTGGCCCGGGCCCTGGACTCCCGGAAGATCGCCTATCAGTATCTGGACGGGAGTACCCCGGCGAAAGAGCGGGAGAAGCGGGTGGGGGCCTTTCAGGGGGGAGAGGGGGATCTCTTTTTGATCAGCCTCCGGGCCGGAGGAACGGGGCTCAATCTGACCGGGGCCGACTATGTGATTCACCTCGATCCCTGGTGGAATCCGGCCGTCGAGGACCAGGCCTCCGACCGGGCCCACAGGATCGGACAGCAGCGTCCTGTCACCATTTACCGCCTCATCACGACCGGAAGCATCGAGGAGAAGATCCTCGAACTCCATGGGCGCAAGCGGGATCTGGCCAACGACCTTCTGGAGGGGGCGGAGATGTCGGGCAAGCTTTCCAACGAGGAATTGATCGCGCTTATCGGATGATCTTCCGGGAAATCGATTGAGGTCAGGAAGGGAATCCTGAGGATCAAACGAAGGAGGACTTTAACGGATCCGGCATGGAGAATGGTAGGCACGGGCGGTTTCGAACCGCCGACCTCTACCGTGTCAAGGTAGCGCTCCACCCCTGAGCTACGTGCCTGCGGAATAAAACGGGACCACGGAAGACCATGGCCCCGCATTTTCGGGACAATTTACTTGATGGCGGCCTTAAAGGCTTTTCCAGGAGTAAATTTGGGAACGCGCATGGCCGGGATCTTGATTTCCTGGCCGGTGCGGGGATTCCGGCCGGTGCGGGCCTTTCTCTTCACCGTCGAAAAGGTTCCGAAACCGGGAAGGGTCACGCGCTCGGTGTCCTTCTTAAGGGCCTTCTTGATCGCCTCGACAGCAGCGTTCAACGCTTCATTGGCCTGGGTCTTGTTGATCTTGGCAGACTGGGAGATCTTGTCCACGAGTTCCGATTTTTTCATCGTTTTCTTCCCCCCTTTCGCATTTTTATAGTAAAAATACAACGTCCACCGGGGAAATTACACTGAACAGACTGATCTGTCAAGCCTCCCGCCAATAATTCTTTCCAGTTCCTCCATTCGGAAGCTTTCAAAATCAAATAACACGAAATATTTTTAAAATAATAACAAATATTTAGACTATTTTTTCATTTTCCGGAGTTTCCCGATGACGATCTGCTTCTGCGATGGATTTCATCTTGCTCCGGAATGTTGTCCGGCTGATCCCCAGAATACGGGACGCCCGGTGCTGGTTTCCCTCGGACACATCGAGAGCGGTTGGAATCAGCATCCGGTCGAGAAGGTCGCAAAAGAAGGAGTAGGCCGAATCCGATTCGCGAAGGCTTGCCACGGCCTTCAGATACTGACGACATTTGGCGTGGAGAAGTTGCTCGATCCCCACAGCCGAGGAAAGGGGCTCCCGGAGAAAGAGAAATTCTTCCAAGGCCGCGACAAGAGTCTCCCCCTCCCCCGAGAGGATGATCCGGAAGTGGCCGTCCGAGAGCTCAACGGGGGGCATGGTGGCCCTGTCAAAGAGGAGGAGACGGCAATCGGCAGGGACATCCTTCCAATCTGTCCACGAATCCCGGACCGTAATATCGAGAGGCCAGTGAAGCACGCACCGGGAGATGCGTTCCGCAAGGCAGGCATTTCCTGTGAAGAGAAGCCCGTCCCTGATCGGAGAGGTCCGGTCGCTCACGGAAGCTCCCCGGAGGCAGCGGAGGATTTGAAGAGGAAGTTGGCCCCGTCCCAGTCGACCTCGATCTCCCCCCCCTTCTGGACCGTCCTTGCCAGGATCTGCTGGGCCAGAGGATTCATGATGGCATGCTGGATCGCCCTCTTGAGGGGCCGCGCCCCATAGACGGGATCAAAGCCGACTTGGGCCAGTTCTTCCCTGGCCCGGTCCGTCAACGAAAGGGAAATATTCTGGTCCCTGAGCCTTTTGTTGATGGAGGCGAGCTGGATATCAACGATTTGCATGATCTCGGCCATGGTGAGGGGATGGAACAGGATGATTTCATCGATCCGGTTTAAAAATTCCGGACGAAGCGTTCGCGCCAGAATCTCCATCACCCGGCGCCGGACCTCCGGCTCAGGGATTCCGGACGAATCCCGGATGACATCCGAGGCGATATTCGAGGTCATGATGATGACGGTGTTCTTGAAGTCCACCACCCGGCCCTGACCATCGGTGAGCCGCCCGTCGTCCAAGACCTGGAGAAGAACATTGAAGACGTCGGGGTGCGCCTTTTCCATCTCGTCAAGAAGAATGACGGAGTAGGGACGTCTCCGGATCGCTTCGGTCAGCTGTCCCCCCTCCTCGTACCCCACATACCCGGGCGGGGCACCGATGAGCCGCGCTACAGAATGCTTCTCCATGTATTCCGACATGTCGATGCGGATCATGGCCTGGTCGTTGTCGAAGAGAAATTCGGCCAGGCTCTTGGCAAGCTCAGTCTTTCCGACGCCCGTGGGACCCAGGAAAAAGAAGGATCCGAGGGGGCGGTTCGGATCCTGGATCCCGGCCCTGGCGCGGCGGATCGCATTGGAGACGGCCATGACCGCCTCCTTTTGTCCCACAACCCGCTGGGAAAGTCTTTCCTCCATCTTCAGGAGCTTCTGGAGTTCTCCTTCCATCATTCGGGTCACCGGTATCCCGGTCCAGCTCGAGACCACCTGGGCCACATCCTCCTCCGACACCTCTTCCTTCAGAAGACGCCCTCCGGACTGGCTCTCCTTCTCCATGGCCGTCTGGGCGGCATCGAGGGTCTTCTGGAGAGAGGGGATCGTCCCGTAAGTGATCTGGGAGGCCTTTTCGTACTGGCCTTCCCGCAATGCGGTATCGGCATCGATCTTGGCCTGTTCGATCTTTTCCTTGAGCTCCCGGATCTCCTGGATCCGGGTCTTTTCCGCATCCCACTGAGCCTTGAGAGCGGAGAAGCGGGCCTTGAGCCCCTCGAGCTCGTTTTCCACCCCGGCCTTCTTTTCCCGGCTCTCTTCATCCTCCTCTTTGGAGAGGGCCATCTTTTCGATTTCGAGCTGGCGGATTTTCCGGTCCACCTCATCGAGTTCGAGCGGCATGCTGTCGATCGCCACCCGAAGGCGGCTGGCCGATTCGTCGATCAGGTCAATCGCCTTGTCCGGAAGGAAGCGCCCGGAAATATACCGGTGGGAGAGGACCGCGGCGGCCACGATAGCCGAATCCTTGATCCGGACCCCGTGGTGGATTTCATACTTTTCCTTGAGGCCCCGGAGAATGGCGATGGTGTCATCGACAGAAGGCTCTCCCACGAAAACCGGCTGGAAGCGCCGCTCGAGAGCCGCATCCTTTTCAATGTACTGGCGGTATTCGTCCAGAGTCGTGGCGCCGATCGCCCGGAGCTCCCCCCGTGCCAGGGCGGGTTTGAGAAGATTGGAGGCGTCCATGGCTCCCTCCGTTGCCCCCGCCCGGACGATCGTATGGAGTTCGTCGATGAACAGGATGATCCGGCCCGAGGCTGCGGTGATCTCCTTCAGGACGGCCTTGAGACGCTCCTCGAAGTCCCCCCGGTATTTGGCCCCAGCCAGAAGCGCTCCCAGATCGAGCGAAAAGATTGTCTTGTCCTTGAGTCCTTCGGGAACGTCCCCCGCCACAATCCGGAGGGCCAGTCCCTCGACAATGGCCGTTTTCCCGACACCCGGATCCCCGATCAGGACGGGGTTGTTCTTCGTCCGGCGGGACAGGACCTGGATCACGCGGCGGATCTCCTCGTCTCGACCGATAACGGGGTCCAGCTTGTTCTGGCGGGCAAGCGCCGTCAGGTCCTTCCCGAACTTCTCAAGCGCCTGGTAGCGTTCTTCCGGGTTCGGATCGGTGACACGCTGGTTTCCCCGGACCTCGGTGAGTGCCGCCAGGGTTTTCTCCCGGGTCAGCTTGAAGGATTTGAAAATCCGGCTCTCGGGTCCGGTGCTTTCCGTCATGGCCAGGAGAATGTGTTCGGTGCTGACATAATCATCCTTGAAGGGCTTGGTCTCCTCCAGGGCCTTGTCGAGCAGAAAGGAAAGATTGCGAGAGAGATAAGGGCCTCCGGAGCCCCCTTCGACGCGAGGGAGAAGTGAGATCTGCTCGTCCGTCTTTCGGAGGAGCTCATCAGGAGAGACGTCCATCTTCAGGAGGATGGCAGGAACGATCCCCCCTTCCTGCTCCAGCAGGGCCTTGAGAAGATGAAGGGGTTCGACCTCGGTGTTCCCTCTCTGACGCGCCAAGTCGACAGCCTTTTGAAGCGCTTCCTGGGATTTCTGTGTCAGCTTGTTCACATCCATTGTCGGTCCTCCTTAAGGCCGGCGGCTGCCGGTCATGATCACGGTTTCTGCCGGTCAATCAATGCAGGTCGATATCGATGCAGGACTCATCCAGAGAGCCCCGGACACGTTTTCTGTACCAGAGAAGCTGATGTCTGAGACGCAGGATGATCTCGATTCCCGCCATGTTCACTCCCAGATCCTTCCTTAAGGCCACGATCATCCGGACGCGATCGATCATTTCCGGGCTCAGGACGGTCCCAGACTCTTTTTGTTCGATCTCGACTAGGCCTTCTCTCACGAGGATGGCGAGTGTCCGCCGGGAGATGGCATAAGTTTCGGAAACCCATTCGACCGGCATGGAATGGCCCGGAACGGGAGGTGTATTCTTTTCGGCCATCGGTCTTGGCTCCTTCCCCAGCCGGAAATTATCAGAGTTTCCCCGAATCACCGGGACTTCCAGCGAAAGTCCGGCGGGTAGTGACTGTCGAGCTCACGAATGCAGGACTCGAGCGAAGCGGGAACCTGGGGCGGAAGCACCGGGAGGATCTTGACATACAGATGCCCCCGTTCGTGGTCCACCGGGGAAGCCACTCCCTTCCCTTTCAGCCGGAATGTCTGGCCTGCCTTCGTCCCGGGCGGGATCTTGAGACGGGCCTCTCCCTCGAGGGTCGGCACGGTCACCGCGGCTCCGTAGAGCAGTTCGGACAGCTTGACCGGACAGTCGAGAAGGAGGTCCGGGCCCTGCCTTCGGAACAGGGGATCCGCCAGGATCTCGTCGATGACCACCCGGATGATCCGGGACCTTGTTCCGGAACCAGCCTGGACCGTAAAGGCCATTCCCTCCTCGATTCCCGCGGGAATACGGAGACTGACCGCTTCGGGTTTCTTGCCGGAAGCGTCCGAAAGAAGAACCGATTTGTCGGCTCCAAGAACCGCCTCCCGAAAAGTCAGGGTCAGATGGACTTCGGAGACCATGCTTCCGGCTCCACGGCCCATCCCTCCGAAGAGATCCCAGAAATCGCCCATCCCTTCCTGGGAAAAATCCCCGAAGGGGCTTCCTCCCCCTCCGGACGAGGTCGTTCGGCGCTGCCCGGTCCCCCCACCCGCGAGAGCTTCATCGTATTCGGCCCTTTTTGCCTCGTCGGACAAGGTTTCGTAGGCTTCATTGATCTCCTTGAATCGGAGCTCCGCCTCCTTGTTGTCCGGATTGACATCCGGGTGGTACTGGCGAGCGAGTTTCCGGTAGGCCTTTTTGATCTCATCCGGAGTCGCCTTTTTGGACACGCCGAGACGGTCATAAAAATTTTTTGCCATACCCTATTCTTTTCCCTTCTTCTGGGTCGACGACCCGGATTGGGCCGGGGATTCCCCCTGGAAATAGTTGGCTCCCACACGGGGAGCCACGAGAAGATCCTCGAATATCTCCCGGGAAAGCTCAAGTGCATTTCGGATCAGGGCCCCCTCGGCGGTAACAGGCCCTTCCCGCATCATGGCGAGCCATGACCGGATTTCTTCCCTTCCGGAAAGGACCAGGGACATGAATCGGACTATCCCCGCCTTTTCCCAGAGAAGCTCCTGGATCATTTTCATCGAGACCAAATCCGGCGGGACAGAGAGCATGGTCCGGGGTATCTCCCGCTCTTCGGGCGGGGGTGGCTCGATCCCCTTCTCTCTCCATTCCGGATCGGCGGAGATTCCCCTCACGCACCGGTGGCCCATCACCAGCGCCTCGAGCAGGGAATTTGAGGCCAGCCTGTTGGCCCCGTGAACACGGGTGCTTGCCACCTCCCCCACGGCATAGAGTCCGGGAAGGTTCGTCCGTCCCTCCATATCCGTCTTGATGCCTCCCATCTGAAAATGCGCGGCCGGACGGATCGGGGCCCAGTCACGTGAGAGATCGATGCCTAAGGAGAGGCAATGGCTATATACCTGCGGGAACCGGCGCTTCAGGTAAGGGGCCGGAAGATGGGTGACAGACAGGTATAATCCCGACTCGGGATTCGCCCGGGCTTCAAGCCACAAGGCCCGTGAAACGACATCCCGGGGGGCCAGTTCTCCCTCCGGATGGTATCGAAAAAGGATCCGTTCTCCCGCACTGTTCACGACATGGCCCCCCTCCCCCCGAAGGGCCTCCGTCAGGAGAAAGGGAGATTCCCCCGGCAGGTCGAGAACGGTCGGGTGGAACTGAGTAAAGGCCAGCCGTTCGAGAATGGCGCCGGACCGGTGACAGACTGCGGCCGCATCTCCCACCTGGGACGGGGGATTGGTCGTCCTGGCAAACAAGGCGCTGAATCCTCCCGTGGCCATGATCGTGGCCTTAGCCAGAACCTCAAGCCAACCTTCCCCTTCTTCATCCATGAAGAGCCCCCCCACGATCCGGCCATCCGATCCCTTGAGGAGGCGGGTGAGGCGATAGGGTGTCAAAAAGGTGAAACGTTCATGCCCATGCACATTTTGTGCCAGCGTTTTCAGAATATAGGAGCCTGTCTTGTCCCCGCCGGCATGGACAATCCTGGGCCGGGAATGGGCCGCCTCCCGGGTAAAAAGTATCTGCCCGGATTCGTCCCTGTCAAAGGGAACGCCATAGGAGACCAGAGTGGCAAAGGCCTCTTCCGCTCCCTCGATCAGAAGGCGAACCCTTTCCGGATCACAGAGGCCGGCTCCAGCCCGTATTGTATCCTCGACATGGGAATCGATGGCCTCCCGGTCGAATCCCCAGGGAATGGCGAGCCCTCCCTGGGCATAATAAGAACTTCCGGAGGCGATCGAACCGCGCGAGACCAAGGCCACGCTCCCCAGGGACAGAAGATCCAGCGCCGTCTGGTAACCGGCAATCCCTCCACCGACAATCAGGAAGTCTGCGGTCAGACGCCTCGTGTGGGGACTTGGGCTCATGGGCGCGGATTAATCTTGGGAGGAGCCGATAGAAAGGTATCTCCCGTAAGGCTTTCGATTCGCGCGGGAGCCGGGGATTTCCGGGTCAGGACCACCATTCTGCATTCACCCGTCTGGAAATAACGGGGTCCACTGCCTGTCTTCGGCAGACCCGTCATTGTCCAGTGGGCCCTGAAGGTGACCGAATGCGTCGTCTCGTCGACCTCACCGGAGTCCATGACCAGCGTCAGATCCATCTTTCTGAACAATCCGAAGAGCCTTTCCAGCTGGATTCTCGTATCAGCTCGATTGGAGAGGGGAGGAGCGAGAAGGTCCATGACCCCCCCGACAGATTCCCTGGCATAGGCCTTCTGAAGAGAGTCGCCAATCTTCCAGGCATTGACGAGCGATTGCTCTTCCGGATTCAGGGGCTTGACCTCACCGCATCCGGCCAATGAAATGATCCCTCCAAGAGCGAACGCGATCATTCCGAGCCGGAACAAGATCTTCACGCTCTCTGGCCGCTGCGGTGATTTTTTACTGCTAGTCCCATCTGCGATCATCATCACCCCAATGTTTTCCCGACCCCGGCCCCTGGTCCTTCTCGGAGCCATTCGCGTTCGAATTATAGACCGCCTTTCCTGACAGGTCAAAAAAGGCTCCAACTCTCTCTCCGAGCCTTTTCGTCTTCTTCCCCGATTGTCCGCTCCCGACTCTCCGTGTTATTCTTTCCCTGTCGAAACAAAAAACCCCACGTCTAACATCAGGAACCCCGCCTTGCCCTTGCCAAAAGATTCCTCCATTCGCGTCCGATTTGCTCCGAGCCCGACAGGTCACCTTCATCTGGGGGGCGCAAGGACCGCCCTGTTCAACTTTCTTCTGGCCCGGCATTACAAAGGGACTCTCGTCCTCCGCATCGAAGACACAGACCGCGAACGCTCCACCCAGGAATCCATTGCCGCCATTCTGGACGGACTCTCCTGGCTGGATCTCGGCTGGGATGAAGGACCCTTCTACCAGACCGAACGGCTTGACCGTTACCGGGAGCTCGCCCATGACCTCCTCGCCAAAGGATCGGCCTACCGGTGCGACTGCACCCAGGAGAGACTTGAATCCCGGCGGGAAGAGGCCCTCAAGAAGGGGCTTCCTCCCCGCTACGATGGCCGATGCCGTGACCGCAGCGTCGACCCCTCTTCCCCCCACGTCATCCGCTTCCGGACCCCGGACAACCTGGCCATTGTCTTTGATGATCTCATCCGTGGAACCCTTTCCTTCGACAGCGGGGTCCTGGACGATCTCATCATACTCCGGACGGACGGGATGCCGACCTACAACTTCGCCGTAGTCGTTGACGATATCGACATGAAAATCACCCATGTCATCCGGGGCGATGACCACATCAACAATACACCCAGGCAAATTCCGATTTTTCAGGCCCTGGGAGCTCCCCTGCCCGATTTCGCCCACCTTCCGATGATCTACGGACCCGACCGGACCCGTCTTTCAAAACGGCACGGAGCGACCTCCGTCATGGCCTATCGCGACATGGGATTTCTTCCTCAGGCCCTGGTCAACTATCTCGTTCGCCTGGGATGGTCCCACAAAGATCAGGAAATTTTCACCCGGGAAGAACTTGTCCAGTATTTCGATCTGGATCATGTGGGATCCTCTCCTTCCGTCTTCAATCCCGAAAAGTTTCTCTGGCTGAATGCCCACTATCTCAAGAACTCTCCCGGAGAAGAACTTGTTCCCCTTCTCAGGGAACAGCTTCCCCCGTTGACCTCCCCCCTTCCCCAATCGCAGGATCCGGCTCACTGGGTCCGGGTGGCGGATGAACTCAAGGGTCGGTCCAAAACTCTTGTCGAGCTCGCCCAGTTCGCCCACCCTTTTCTCGAACATTCCCGGACCATCGATCCCGAGGCCCGGAAAAAGATTCTTACCCCCGGAAATGGGGCAGTTCTCGAGCAGATTTCGCTTGCCCTCCGGTCTCTCTCCCATTGGACGGGGGAGAGCCTCAGAAATGCTTTTTCACAGGTCGGCGAAGCCCTTCATCTGAAGCTCGGAGAGCTGGCCCAGCCTGTTCGAGTGGCCGTAACGGGGAGAACTGTCAGTCCTGGCATTTTTGAGGTCCTTCTCCTCGCCGGGCGGGAAGTCTCCCTCGCCCGAATTGATGAGGCTGTTCGTCTCTCACAGGAACCTGTTTCCGACATTCAGGAATCCCAAACCGGCAAGGAAGATTTGCATGATTGATCCCGCTCTCCCGCCAACCCGGCCCGACGGCCATGTCGAATTCGTCCAGAGGCTCAGAAAGGTTCTTCTGAGGATCGACGATATCATCCACCTCATCGTCGCGATCTTCCTGATGTCGGGAGCGGTGATTGTTCTTGTCCATTCGGCTCTGGGACTCACCAGTCTACAGACCGATTCGGTTCTACAGCTTATCAACGACATGCTCTTCGTCGTGATCATCCTCGAACTTCTCTGGATCATGTTGAGCTACCTGGGAAGACGAAGATTTCCGATTGCCTCCTTTATCCTGATCGGAATCATTTCCACCATCAGGCGGATCCTTCTCGTGGAAGCCCAGTCCTCCTATAAGGAAAGCGAGCGGTTTGGGGAATTTTCCTATCACTCCCTCCAGCTGATTCTCTACGTGATAATCGTGCTGATTCTGGTTTATTCCTACAGCATTCTCGTCAAGATCTCTGTCGGCAACGAAACGGAGAACCGGCAGCATGACTGATCACCCGCGCCCAAGGCGCCTCAGGATCCTCTCGCTGGCCACCGTCTTCGTTTTCACGATCACCGCATGTACCTCCTTCTACCACTTCCGGCCGCTTTCCCATCCCGATCCCCAAAGTATGCCTCTCGTCGATAAGATTCCCGGAACGGATCTGACGATTGGCGTCAGGACCTATCACACCGCCCAGGCCATTCACGGGCTTTTTGGCCATCAGGGTCTCTGGAGAGAACACGTCATTCCTATCCAGGTCGTCCTCAAAAAAGATGGGGCAGAAACGGAGGCGTCACTTGTTCCCCATTCAGTTTTTCTCTCCGTCCTCAAGAAGAATTACCGGAATATTTCCCCTGCCGAGGCCTTCGACATCGCCTGGCAGGCGAATGTCCCCTATCAGGATGTCAAGAAGGCTCTTTACTACACAGGACTTATCCTTTTTACGATTGTGACTCTGGGACTGGGATCCATGATCTGGGTTCTCCCCTCCCCCTTTTCCCAGCCCACTCCTGCCCAGACGCCTTTCGGCCGGGACCTGGCTTACAAGGCCTTTCCCGACAAGGCTCTCCTCTATCCCCATGGAAAGGCCGGCGGCCTTCTTTACTTTCAGCTTCCCTTCAACGAAAAACTACTCTCCAGGACACGGCTCCTGTTCCAGATCCGGGCGATCGATCCGGAAAAGAAAAATCCTCCCCGGATAATAAACGTCTCGGTCAGACTGACCTCTAAAATGCGCTCCAAGGTCAATCCTCTGATGGAAATTCTTCATGGGTTCTTTTAACAGGGAATAGGCGGAAACGAATGGAAATTCAGGGAATACGGATTCAGGCCAGAAGATCTTCTTCGGGATTGTGGGGGTTCGGGACCTCGTATAAACGGCTCAAATAGTGCCATCCCCAGTCCAGGTAAATCGTTGCGCTGTCACGAAGGGCCTGGGAGGCGACAAGACGGGATTTGCGATCTTCCTCGGAAAGTGAAGAGGAGGGATCTTCCCTGTTGATGGTATCGAGAAGGGCATGGAAGGACTTGATCGACTCCTCAACCTTCAGAAAGGCATCGGCCAGAAGATTGTCCTGATCGTCGGGATATTCATTGAGGATTTCATTTTTCATGAGGGAATGAGGGGCAAAGGGTTGTCCTTTGCCCCGGCCTTTCTTTATTCTAGCGTGCCACCATTTTTATTGCATTATGCTTTGCCGCATCACAGACGACGACACAGAGCTCGCATCCCTTGCAGCGGGATTCGACAATGACTGCCACCATTTTCGTGGTGTCCATCTGAATGCAGTTGGCCTCCGGACAATACATGATGCAGAGCCGGCATCCTTTCTGGGCGACGCACTCCTCCGAATTCACCTCTGCCACATTATACATTGATGCCCTTCCTGAGTCTTTTGAGGGTTACATTCCCACGCCCGCACTGATCGCGGGATGCTTTGCCGTAAATGCCGTCGCTTCGTCATAGGTCCTGCGGATGGTGTCCAGGTTTTTCTGAAGAAGCATTTCCTTCTTGGCAAATTTTTTCTTGATCGCCTCATCAAGGGTGGCTGTACCGCCCGAGGCCACATACTTCTTTCCGAAACGGTCCTGGAGTGCTTTGTCCAGACCGTCCATGGTCACGACGTGAGTCAGACCAGCCACGGCCCCAAGCATTCCCATGTTCGTTGCAAGTTCGGTCCCAGCAAGCTCAAGAGCGATCTTTGTGGCAGGAACGTAATAAACCGTCACCTTCTTCTTGGCAAGATCCTCTCGTTCCTCATCAGTCAGCAGCTCGATATCATCATTGATGATGATCAGCCCCCCATCCTTGATTCCGGAATAAAAGGGCATGGTATAGCTTTTTCCCATGGTGATCACCTGGGGGTGGAAAACCATGACGACATGGGGAAACACGAGTTCTCCCCGGTCAAAAATTTTTTCAGGGCCGATACGGACGTAGGATTCTGCGGGAGCCATCCGTTTTTCCGCACCGAAGAACGGGTTGGAAATCGAAAAGTTTCCTTCGTGAGCCGCTGCCATGGCCATCAGGTGGGCAGAGGTGACAACTCCCTGCCCCCCAAGGCCCGACATGCGAATATTGACGCGAGCTTTCATCGGGACTCCCTTTTGTTTAGGATGTGGCCCCACTTGTGGCCAGCTTTTCCGCCTTCTTTTTTTCCGCAAGTCCGTCAAGGAATGACTGGGCCTCGGGAGAAATGAATTCCCGGAACTTGAATCGCTCGCCAGGAGCCTCCGAAGTCCGCATTTCCTGTAAACCTTCCATGCTCTGCTTTCCGATTTCCAGAATGCACGGAGTGTAGATCTGGATGTAGGTCGGTCCCACTTCGCGGGCGATAAGAACCGCCTGCTTGATGACCTTTTCCACAAGACTGGGCTTGCTCGCCGTCATGATAGCGACATAATCGCATCCTGACTCGCGTGCGATCTCGGGAAGACGAACCTTCTCAAACTTCTTGCCGACCGGAGCCATCTTTGCCAGAAATCCCTTTTGCATCAAACCGGATTCCTGCCCCCCGGTATTGGCATAAAGCTCATTATCAAAACAGATCGTGGTGAATCGTTCCTTCCGGAACCAGGACTGGAGAGTCATGTCGAGACCGATATCGACTGTGGCGCCGTCACCGGCCAGAACGATGACATCCTTGACCCTGTCCGGGAAACGGACGGCCAGAGCCCGCTTAAGGCCCGTCGCAATCGCGTTCTGGTTTCCGAAAAGCGAATGAATGTTGTGAACGGCAATCATCGGGAAGACCAGGCTCGTGCAGCCTGTCGAGCCCACCATGACCGTATCTTCGGGGTTGGGGATGGAGGCCATGATATGACGAAAGGCGATCGACTCCGGGCAACCCGCACACAGGGAATGTTCCGCAATCAGCTCGGTCGCCGTCCCAAAGTCTTTCCATCCACGGTTGGGGGACTCATAGGTCCCTGATTCCACAAGATCAAGATAATCTTGCGGCATGATATCGACAAACTCCTTGTTTATCTGGATTTTCTTACCCATGGACGAGCTCCTTATTCCGGCGGTGTGCCAGATGTTTTTCGATCTCCTCAACGATAATTTCCGGCGGCATGGTCATTCCGCCGGCGACGTGCGGGCCGGCCACGACCCGGCTGTTCCTGTCGATCGTGGACTTGATTTCCCGGGCAAGCCAACCGGCCACATTGAATTCGGGAACAAAAATATGCTTGGCATGCTCTGTTGCCTTGCGAACCTCTTCCGTCGGGAAGGGGCGAAGGGTCTTTATCTTGACCAGACCAACCCGGACACCCTTGTCCCGGAAGAGTCGGATGGCTTCCCTCGCCTGGGAAACGGCCGTTCCCGAGGCGACCATCATGATATCGGCGTCGGGGTTTTCCACCTCGATCAGCCCATCGAGAAGGGGAATGGTATGTTTTCTGGAGCGTTCGATAGCCGCTCGAATTTCAAGCTGCCAGCTGGCATGGGTCATATAGCTGATATAGTTCGACTTCATGACGAACGGATCGCGCATCATACGGACAGGAGGAACCTCCATGTCCATGCAGACAACGGGGCTCCGATAGGGATCGTAATGGGGCAGGGCCATGTCTTCGGGAGTCATCATGACCATATCCTTCGTATGCGTCACAAAGAATCCGTCGCAAATGACGCCGATGGGAAGATGCACTTCCGGCTGCTCCGCCACATAGTAACCCTTGAGCATGAAATCAAAGAGGTCCTGGGCTGTCTCCGCATGCCAAAGGAGCATGCCTGTCTCGAGCATGAAGGCAATTTCCAGCGTGTCCGGCTGAATGGTCAGGGGAGAATTCACGCCTCTGACCGTGAAGACGACCTGGATCGGAAGGCGGCTTCCGGCCCACATCGGGAAGTTCTCAAAGGCCCGAAGAGTTCCCGGACCTGCCGTTGTCGTGAAGACACGTGCGCCTCCAAAAGCCGCCCCGGCACACTGGCCCATGACGGCAAATTCCGACTCGCCGCGCATATAGTCACCGACATACCCTTCCGCAAAAAGCTCACCCACGAGAGAAGAGGCTTCGGACTGGGGGGTAATGGGATAGGCCACCGAAAAGTCGACGCTGGCTCGCCTGACCGCCTCGCGGATGACTTCCGAGCCTGTTAGGAATGAAGGCGTTCGGGGAGAAAGAAAGAAAATCTCGTTCGGATCCGTGATCATCTGGCCCTTCTTGTTTCTCTGGCCGATCTGAGGAACCCTGGAATTTGTCACTGTCGCCATGTCTCTACTCCTTAAGTATTGTGCTATCCGAAAAGGACCTGTCACCGCAACCGGAGGAAGACAGTCCCTCATTTCTCGGGAGGCCCGGTTGATCCATTTTGCATATCCGCATGGGACTCCGGCAAAGAAATCCTGCCGCGTCCGCGAATCAAAGACCTGCTGAAGATCAGCGACCCGGACACATCCCCCAGGCCCTCCGTGAACCGAGAGACATCGGAGAGCAAGCAGCCGAAATTACGCCTGGCCAGGAAACCTGAAGATCCTCGCTGATCCGACCAGGACGATAAGGGGGAAACGGTCTGTCAATTTTAAAGACTGGAACCCGCTAAAGTCAAGGATCCCCTCAAGAAATCCGGGCAGAATTCTTCCCTTTTCCGTGGATCCTTCCCTAGAGGAAAGCCAGCCCCTGAACATACCGGGATTCGTCAAAGGCATCGCTTTTCCGGACAGATTCAAAATAAAGCTTCCCGTACCAGCCCATCAGCAAATGGAGCGCCTCATGCTCGTTTTCCCCCCTCTCCACCAGATGAAGGTAGGCCTTCTTCACCTCGCCAGGAACACCTTGCCGGACCTGGCGTCCGATGATGAGGTGAAGGGCGATGTGGACAAAGGGGTTAATCATCTGGCCCTCGATTTCGAGAGGACGAGCGGGATCCAATCCCGGGTCGTTCCAGACCCCGGCGAGCTCCGGGTGCATCTCGAGAATCTCCACGATATCCCGGTCATCCCCCGAAAGGTCTCCTTCTCGGGCAATCTGCCGGATATGGTCCAAAAGGTCCGCATCAAAAAGCATCATCCCTCTCCAGCATCTTCTAATTTGGATCAGGGGGTCTCCGTCACGTGAATCCTTCGTCCCCTCGTCCCCATTCCGTAGACATTCACCACCTTCTTCCCCTGACGCAGGTGGTATGTTTCCCAAGCGGGGGAAACTCCGTTGAAGGAAGCTGTCGGATCCTCTCCGGCCGCCTTGAAATAATCCGGGTAGGTCAATCCGGCATCCCACACATCCTCAAGGAGACAGGCCGTGACAAAACCTGTCCCCGAGAGGGAGATTCCTTTCAGGATTTCCTGAATTTTTTCAGGATCATTGATTTCCACGGGATCCATTACCTCTAACGATTCCTCCTGTTTTCAGACCCTTCTTCCCGCGTCACGATCCATGCCGCAGTATTCCTTCAGAAAGGCATAGGCCTCAAGAATTTCGCGCATCCGCCCCTCTTGGCTTCTGTCCCCTGAGCGCATGTCCGGGTGCATCTCCTTCAAAAGAGAGCGGACTTTTTTCCGTATCTCTTCCCATTGGGACGATTCAGGGATTCCCAAAGTCCGGCAGGCTGCCCTGAGACGCTCTTCCCGCTTTTTGCCGGGGGCTTGTTCATCACCGCCCGCCCCCATCCTGAAAAATTTCTCCCAGGGAAAAACCGTTCGTTTTCGTCGGGGGCGATTCCGGAGGAGACTGTCCAGCTCTTCAAATCGGTCCTCGAGAAATTCGGACTTCCTTGCAATCTTGGCCAGACCGGGACGCGAAGTTTCCTTGGCGATCTCGTCCAAAAGTCCGCTGAAAAGGCGCTCCAGTTCAGCGAATCTTTCCTCCATTTCTCCGAAGCCGCCCACGGCCCAGTCCAGCTCGAGCGACCGTTCGATCGAAAACCAGGAAGACTCCTGGCAGCGGCACGCCATGCGCTCAATGTGGCCGGCCAATTCCCGCCTGATCTCCTCGGGAGTCTTCTCCATGTGGCGCACTCCGTCCCCGATATTGTGATGTCAAAAAACTGGGAGTTTTTATTCTAAGGCCATAGAAAGGGATGTTCAAATGGATTTTCGCGAACAAGTTTGCATTAAAACAAATTCTGTGAGACAATCCTGTGGAATAATGGGTCCGCCTGCTTCATTCAAAAGGCCAGGAGGAACCGCTGAGGGTTCCACAATATTTTACCTGGAGAAAGGATATAACCATGCACGATGTCTCCAAGACGTCCCTGAAAAAAATCTTTGGATTGGCCCTTTTCGCCCTGTCTGTCCTGACTCTGCCCCTTGCCGGAATGACTTCAGCCTCGGCCGCTTCCTACAAAATCGGCCAAGGTGATCCCTCCGGACTTTACAAAATCGATCCCGACCACACTTCGGTCACCTTTACGGTCGGCCATGCGGGCGTTGCCACAGCGGTAGGACGCTTCGACAGAATCAGGGGCCATTACCGGATCACCCCCGGAAAGACCGATGTTCTTGTCGAGATCGCCACCAATAGCATCGACACGAATCACCCCATGCGGGACAAGGATCTGAGAGGTCCGGATTTTCTTGATGCCAAAACTTTCCCCACCATCCGGTTCGTGGCCTCCCGCTACAAAAAAACGGGAAAGAATTCGGGAATCCTGACCGGGAAACTGACCCTTCACGGAAAGACCCGTCCCTTTTCCCTCAGGATCCACGAGGTGGGAGCTGCCGATGTATCGGCCCTCCCAAAGCCCTGGGGCGGATATCTGACCGGCTATGACGCCGAGGGCAGCCTCCGGAGGAGTGACTTCGGAATCACGACCTACCCGGGAATGATTGGGGACAAGGTCCATCTTTATATCAGCATCGAAGGCATCCGGATCAAAAAATAAACGAAAATGACAGAGGGGACCGGAAGAAAAGAGAGGAGAAAAATCCCTCATGTACCGGTCCCCCCTGTTTCACCCTGACGCCCGGGATGACACACCCATGGAATCACTCTCGATAACCCCGGCCATCGCCCTAATGCGTCCGGCCCTTCTTCCGTTTCTTCTGGTCCTGGTCCTTCTCATGGTTTTGAGACTTCTACCGGAAAGATGGCGCTTGACGGCCCTTCTTCCCGATCTTGTGGTCCTGGCAGGAATCCTTTTCCTCTTCGGACTCTTCGATCCAGCCTCGATACGCCATTTCTTCAATCCGAACCGCCCGATGGACTGGATTCCCCTTCTGGCCACTTTCACCTTTGCCTTGAGAACTATTCTCCCGAGGACTGCCTCTCTCCTTTCCCAGGCAGGAATCCTGCTTGTGTCCCTGACCATTCTGACCCTTCCGCTTTTAAGACAGGTCTCCCTGGAAAAAGGAATGACCTCCCTCCTTCTGACATTTGCGCCATGGATCGGAATCCGCGCCCTTTATCCCGCCGATGCCCGAAGGGGGATCGACGCGACCTATCTTCTTCCTCCCTTCTTCACGGCCGGGGCCTTCTCCTTCATTTCGCCGCTATCGGGCAGCCTGCTCCTAGGACAACTGGCGGGCGGGCTCGCCGCTCTCTTCGGAGCCATGTTACTTTCCTCCTGGAAAGGAGGAGTCCGGGTCTCCGCGATCGAATCCGGCTGGGTGATGGGAGCCCTTCTTGTGATCGGACTTGATTATGTGGACATCTCTCTGAAAGTCATTTTGTGTCTTGCGGGGGCGCTGATGCTCGGGGCCGTGGTGGGAAGATTGTCGAACCGCATATGGGGACTAGGGGGAGGGCGAAAGGCCGCTCTCGTTTCTGGGTTCGCCGGATTGCCGCTTGTCGCGGCAGTCGTTGTCGCCCTGAATGATCTCAAAAACCAGGGGGGAGGATATTGACGCAAGGTAAAGAGTCATTCATCTGCCGCCCCGCATCCCGAAGAAAAAGCCGATGGCCGCTCCGACCGCAGAGGCCGCCGCGGCAATAATCCAAAGCTTTTTCCAGTCTCCGACCATTCGTCACATCCCTTGATTTCCCTCGACAGGGAAGACGATTTCGCACTGGCCATCAAAAAACAAAAGGGACATTTCGGGAGACCCTTGATTCGATGCCGGATAACTCTCCCGGAATGCCCTCGTTGATTTCTGATCCCGGCGTCAAACGACGGCTTGCAGGATCACTACCAAGTCCAGTTTTCCCTCTTCTTGTGATAGGAGTAAGAATATAACCCTATCAAGGCCCCTACGATGGTCGAGAGAACCATGATCCAGTAGATCCACACATAGGATTCTCTCCAGGTCTCAAACCGATGGGCTCCAAACCATTCCTGAAGACAAAAACCCACCACCGATCCGGACCCGACCGCAGAAAAGGCCGCATTCAGCCAGTACCCGACGATTCCTTTTCCAGCCATCGCCAACTCACCTCCTTCACGACAAAAAAACCTGATTCCGACATCTCGCCCGGCATCGCAAAAAAGATACCACTCCCGACGCATTCCGCAATCCCAATCCGTCAACAATTTTTGACAGGGCCGGATGCAACAATCCATGGCGGGTTTGTATGACATGAGAAACAGGGGGATTGTGACCGGGACGGGGGATCTCTCTGGACGTGCGAGAAATCGGACGGATTTCATTCCTCCAGGAAAACATGTTAGTCTATCAAGTCCATGTTCTCTTGGCCGGCCAATGGCCATGGCAAAGGACTCCAACCTGCAAGAGGGGAGCATCATCTTGAACTCTGAAGAAGGTTTCAAAAAAGCCTGCGGGATCTTTCCCGGGGGCGTCAGCAGTCCGGTCCGGGCCTACAAGGCCGTTGGAGGCAATCCTCCGGTCATCCGCCAGGGCAAGGGCGCATTCATCACGGACATCGATGGCCGCGAATATATCGATTTCGTTCTTTCCTTCGGACCTCTTATTCTGGGCCATGCCGACCCCGATGTCCTGACTGCCATGACGGAGACGGCTTCAAGGGGGCTCTCCTTTGGCGGGCTCTCCGAAACAGAGATCCATCTGGGTGAGGTCCTGACGCGCGCTGTCCCCGGCCTCGACCGCATACGGTTTGTCAACTCGGGAACAGAGGCCGCCATGTCCGCCCTGCGTCTGGCGCGGGCCTTTACGGGACGGAACAGGATCGTCAAGTTCGCCGGAGGATACCATGGCCATTCCGATGCTCTCCTGGTCAAGGCAGGCTCCGGGGGTGCGACCTTCGGGATTCCCACAAGTGCGGGTGTCCCCGAGGCCGTCATTTTTGATACCATCGTTCTCCCATACAACGACACTCAAGCTCTCAGGGATTTTTTCAAGCGTGAGGGGAAGACGGTCGCCGCGCTCATTTTGGAACCTGTCGCCGGGAACATGGGGGTCGTCCCTCCGGACGAGGAGTTTCTTCTGGCAGCCCGGACAGTGACGGAGGAAAACGGGGCCCTCCTTATCGCCGACGAGATCATCACGGGTTTCCGGTTGACATACGGGGGAGCCCAGGTCCTGTTCGGAATGGAACCCGACCTCACCCTTCTAGGCAAAATCATCGGA
>JAKAWK010000020.1:10879-30070 GCA_021827365.1 Nitrospirota bacterium | reverse complement strand
TCTTGTGACGGGGGGGGCGGGATTTATCGGATCGAATCTGGTCCTTCGGCTTGAAAAGGACCGGCATGACGTGACGGTGATCGACGACCTCTCATCCGGCCATTTCAAGAACCTGATCGGTTTCCGGGGGGATTTTTTTGCCCAGGACCTGGCTGAAATGGACCTGATCACGACCTTCGATCGCAAACCCCCGTTCGATGCCATCTTTCACCAGGCCTCCATCACCGACACCACGGTCATGGACCAGAGGCTGATGATGCACCGGAATGTGGCCGGGTTTCACCGGGTCATCGAATACGCCCTCCGATTCCAGATCCCGGTGGTCTATGCCTCGTCGGCCGGAGTCTACGGGGCCAATCCGAGCCCCCAGTCCGAGGACCAGTCGCCGGCCCCCCTGAATGTCTACGGATTCTCGAAATCGGTCCTGGACAATGTGGCGAGAAAGGCCGCAGCCGGTTTTTCCAAGACGATCGTCGGCCTTCGCTATTTCAACGTCTTTGGTCCCGGCGAGCAATTCAAGGGACCGGCGGCCTCGATGATCTACCAGCTTTACCGCCAGATGAAGGCCGGCAAGGCCCCCCGGATCTTCAAGTGGGGAGAGCAGGGGCGAGACTTCGTCTACGTCAAGGATGTGGTGGAGGCCAACATTCAGGCTCTTTCGGCCCGCTCCTCGGGAAGCTTCAACATCGGTTCGGGATCCGAGACCTCCTTCAACACCCTTATCGAGACGATCAAATCCTTCCTCGGGCTGGATCTCAAGACGGAGTACTTCGACAATCCCTACGACTTCTACCAGGAACACACCTGTGCCGCCATCGAATCTGCCCGGGATGTTCTGGGATACGCTCCGCGATATTCCGTTCCCGATGGAATCCGGGACTACCTCGACTATCTCGAGCATCCGGGACGGTAAGTCCCGGCGGCCCGGGAGCATCGCGTGAACAGGCACATTGCCGCCACTCTCATCCTGGGGCTAGCCCTCATCCTACTTCCCGGCCCCTCCTTCGCCAAAACGGCCCTCCGGCCGCTCATGGGAGACGGCGGGACACCCTCCTACTCCGACCTCTCCTCCCTTTCGGTGGTCGACCAGGTGGAAAACGAGCGGGAGGATCTCTCCCGGGTCACGACCGAGGTCGAGCTTCATTACGGAACGGTCAAGAGCCGCTCCATCACACTGGCCCTGGGCCGGATCGCGCGCTCCCTTACCCCCTTCCTTCTCCACCCTGAGTTTCCGGTCCAGGTCATCATTATCGACGACGCGAAGCCTGCCGGGTTCTACCTGGGAGGGGAAACCGTCGTCCTGACGCGAGGACTTGTCTTCTCCGGCCTCATCCGGGACACCGACACGATGGCGGGCCTGATTGCCCTGCTTCTCTCGCGTCACGATCTTCTGGACGAACCAGAGACGAGAGCCGCCCTTTCCGGATCGGCCCGTCTCGAAAAAAGGAACAGGGAAGCCAGAAATGCCGCCATCATTTTGCTTCGGGCAGGATACCACTATGCCGGGGCGGTGGAGGCCGTGCGTGTCCTCGACTCTCTCCGGAGCGGGGAGGACTGGAAGAAGACCATCGACTGGCTTAACCGCGAGAAGGCCCGGATCCAGGTCGATTCAGCCGAGCTTGAGGATGGCGTCTCCCTTCTCCTCTCCGGGCGGCCGGCGGCCTCCGTTCCCTTCCTGGTCCGGTATGTCGACAAGGCTCCCCGCTCGATCGAGGGGAGATTCTGGCTGGGATTGGCCTACTATCGGGACTACTTCCGGAGCCTTTCGGTCAGCCGGGAGACACTGCTCTTTTCGGTCGATCCTCTTCCGACCCTTCCCCCCCTTTCCTCCGGGGAGGAGAAAAGGCGCCGGTGGGAGCGGGAATTTGCCAAGACCATCTGGGCAGGGATCCTGAGGGACAGACCGACCTTTTCCCCGGCCTGGAATGCCATGGGGAGGATCGCCCTTCTGGACGGAAGACTCCGGACAGCCCTCCGGTTTTTCGGACGGGCCTCCCATCTCAATCCCACCTCCCCCTGGTATGCGGCAGACTTTGCCCTGGCTCTCTGGATGCGGGACCACAAAGTGCAGGGTCTTCATCGCTGGAATGAGGCTACGGGCCAGGCAGGCTTCGATCCCCGTCTCGTATACGACCAGAGTGTGCTTTCCCGGATGGGGGAGCCGCTGCTTCCGACAGGAATCGCCGCAGTCGAGAGCCTTCCGGGTTGGGAGTTCGCCCGGACCTTGTGGGGAGAAAGCATCGGAGAACGAAGGATCCGGCCTATGCCTTCCTTTCTCGGCCATCTCCTGCCTTCCCCCCTTCTTCCCGGGATGGCCTCCGGGCGGGTCCGCCACCTGGTGGGCCTTCCCTCCTCCGCCCCCATCCATTCCCATCGGTATCTGATCTGGGACTACCGCCTCAGAAACTATCGGCTGGCCTTTCGGGGAGGGGTCCTCCGCCTTGCGGAATTCTTCGGCAAGATCCGGAAAAAGCTCCCCGAATATCCGGACCGGGGGTTTTCGGAAAAGGCGGGAGAGCATCCGGAAGACGATCCGGTCGAGGTGGTTCCCTATGCGAGGATCGCCTATCTTCGCTACCAGACCCTCCATCACCAGTGGGTGGTCCAGAGGGTGGGAACCGTCCTCGACCGCTTCATCGTCCTTTCCGACCGGCCCGACATACCGGGGGGAATCCCCAGATACGGAGGAAAATCTGTCTCCGGATTCAAAGGGCCTGACCGGGATCGTCCGGGGACTGAGCTTGTTATCCATAAGGAGTCAAGATGAGAGCTAGATACGGGAATATGCTATGGGGAGCGCTTCTCCTCTTTCTCGGAGCCGGAATCGGGGATCCCGGGAGGGCCCTGGCCGACGGCGGGGAGGGAAAGAAGATCTATAAGGCGCACTGTCTCTCCTGCCACGGGGTCCAGGGAAATGGCCACGGACCGGCCGCCCGGGGTCTTTCTCCTCCCCCGCCGGATTTTACCGATCCGGACTTCTGGAAGAACAGGACCGACTCCTTCCTTTTTCATGTCATCCAGAACGGTCTGGGATCGATGCCGGGCTGGTCCGACACCCTGTCGCCCGGCGGTATCGAGGATGTCCTCTCCTATATCCGGACCTTCCGCCGGTAATTCGCGTCAGGCAGGAGATCCCGGAGGGGGATTGGGAATCTGGAGCTCCGCCACGATCCGCCCCTCCGAAAGGTGCTCCTTCATGATGCGGGCGATCTCCTCACGATTTGTCACGCGGTAGTAAATGCCATCCGGATAGACTGCAAGGACAGGCCCCGACTCACAGGCATCGAGACATCCCGAACGGTTGGCCCGGAAGGGACCCGGGACACCGGCCCGCAGGGCCTCTTCCTTGACGACGTCAAGCAGGGGAAGGGCACCCCTGGCCTGGCAGGATCCCCTGGGCTGTCCGGAAGGGCGCTCGTTTGTGCAGAGAAAAAGATGGTAGCGATATCGGCTCATGGAGTTCCTTTCATGATTATTTTAATGGGCCCCATGAAAGCCAGGTGAGGAGTCAGGAGCCCATACGTCATTATCTTCTGACCATATCCGGGAAAAGAAGACAATATTCCCGGACCTGAGTCCCTTGAGCGGCAGGGTCGGCCCGGGGTCGCTTCCCGGGAATACGGCGGCTTGCCTGCTTCCTTAGGCTGTCCGGGTCGACCCTGTTTGGAAGGACCCTGGCCAAAGGGCTTTCCCCGGTTTCGCTCAAGAAGGGTGAGGCGAAGTTCCATCCTCCGGAATGGTCCTTCGGGTTCACTCCCCGGGGGAGCGGGCCGATCATCGGCCGGAGTCGAGGAATGGATGGGTTGGTCCGAAGATCCCGGTCCGTTGCCGGAATTTTCGGACCATTATACACCGCTTCCCTGCCGGGTAAAATGAACCCGGAAGGACAATCTCCGGGCGAGAGTCGAATTTGCAGGACGATGGGGAATTTGCGATAATCGGAATTCGGGACCGGTTCGTACCACCTGTCCGGGCCGGAGGACCCGCAACGATTTCCTGTCGCCATGATGCATTCCTGTCGGAAGGCCGTGTTCTCAAAATGATGGAATTCAAGCGAATCAGTCAGCTTCCCCCCTATGTCTTCAGTGCCGTCAACGACATGAAGCTGGCCGCCCGGCGCCGGGGGGAGGATATCATCGATCTCGGGATGGGCAATCCCGATCTGCCGACCCCGCCGCCCATCGTGGACAAGCTGGTGGAAGCCGTTCGCAATCCCCGGAACCACCGGTACTCGACCTCGAAGGGAATTCCCAGGCTTCGCGAGGCGATTGCTGCCTGGTATGCCCGCCGCCACCAGGTCTCCCTTGATCCCGATACGGAAACGGTGGTCACCATCGGATCGAAGGAAGGGATCGCCCATCTGGCGCTTGCCACCATCGATCCGGGCGACCGGGTCCTGGTTCCCAACCCGACCTATCCGATCCACGCCTTCAGCTTCGTCCTGGCGGGAGCCACGGTCTGTCATTATCCCATGGTTCCCGGCCGGGATGTCTGGGCAGATCTCCTGGAGGCCCTCGACCGGGCCGGCGGTCCGGTCAAGGCGGTCCTTCTCTGCTACCCTCACAATCCCACGACCCTGACCGTTCCCGAGGGCTTCTTCGAAAAGGTGGTGGCCCTGGCCCACGAGAGGAACTTCTTCGTGATCCATGATCTCGCCTATGCCGACATCACCTTCGGGGACTATCGGGCCCCCTCCTTTCTCTCCACCCCGGGAGCGAAGGAGGTCGGGATCGAATTCTACACCCTGTCGAAGTCCTACAACATGCCCGGCTGGCGCGTCGGATTCTGCGTCGGAAACCGGACGGTGGTCAATGCTCTGACACGCCTCAAGAGCTACCTCGATTACGGCACATTCCAGCCCATCCAGATTGCCAGCATCATCGCCTTAAACCAGATGGACGACTTTCCCCGGCAGATCGCATCGGTCTATGAAAAACGCTGCCATGTCCTGGTCGATGGCCTGGTCAGGGCCGGATGGGATGTGACGATGCCGAAGGGATCGATGTTTCTGTGGGCTCGGATTCCGTCCCAGTGGGAATCCATGGGCTCCCTAGAATTTTCGAAGATGCTCATGGCCGAAGCCCAGGTGGGGGTCTCCCCGGGTGTGGGGTTCGGGACGATGGGCGACGATCATGTCCGCTTTGCCCTTGTGGAGAACGAGAGCCGCATCCGGCAGGCGACGGTCAACATCCGGAGATTCTTCGCGAGAAGCCGTCCGGGACTGGCAGAGGTCAAATCATGAAGACAATGACAGAACGTACGTCCAGCATAATTGGGGGAAGGGGAGGCCTCATGTTCCTGGCCGCCTTCGTGGGGCTTCTCCTTTTCAATCCTTCCCGGGCCCAGGCCTGGAGCTGGCATCTGGGGGCAACCCAGGAGGCCATCCTTGCCATCTTCAAGAAGGGAGATCCGACCCTCGTCCCCCGGAAGGGGAGCTCGACGGAGCTTCCCTGCGGGATCTACACCGACTTCGATGCCCATCCGACCGACCGGTACCTCTTCTATTCCCCGACCACCCTTCCGAACGGACGCATGACCCCGGAGTTCCAGTTCGAATTCCGGGACAACGCCCTGCTGGCGGTTCTGGTGACGGCTCCCTTCAAGGGGATAGGGGCCAAGCCGACCTGGCGCCTCAGGGACATCCTCCCCGCACCTCTCCAGGGAACGTCGCCCCGCGTGATTCATGCCCCCCTTCTCTCCCAGGCCAAAGGGATCAATCTTCCCAAGGATGCCGTCCTCATCTGGGACTACAAGGGAGCCGACGGGAAGGTCCGGGAGCTTCAGGTCCTGGTCTACAACGCCGATCTTTCGCCCGATTTCCTTCCGGATGCCCCGGTCGCGGCTTACCTGAGAGCCTACCGGGAGGTTCTTCTGGACGAAGGAAAGACCATTCCCCTTCCCATGTCCAATCCGTTTATGAAAGAGTAGCCACCTCTTCGACAAGGATGATGGTTTGCTAAACCAGAATGACAAAAATGCCCCCGTCCGGGTTGGCATCATCGGACTCGGGACGGTGGGTCAGGGATTTTTGCGTCTTCTTCTGAAAAATCAGGGAATCCTCCGGGAACGACTGGGATTTTCTCTGGTTCTGGGAGGAGTGTGCGAAAAGAATTCCCTGACACTGAAGGCCCTGACACTTCCTCCGGACTGCGTGATCTATCGCGACTGGGAGGAAATGGTCAGGGATCCGAGGATTTCCCTGGTTGTCGAGCTTGTCGGGGGATTTGAACCGGCCCGGAGCCTGATTCTTGAGGCGATGAAGGCAGGGAAGTCGGTCGTGACGGCCAACAAGGCCCTTCTGGCCCGGCACGGGGAGGAGATCTTCGGAGCCGCGGCGACCCATGCTGTCGATCTGGGCTTTGAGGCCTCCGTGGGAGGAGGCATTCCCATTCTCCGAACCCTTCGGGAGAGTCTGGCGGGGGACAGGATCCTCAGGCTGGCCGGGATCATCAACGGTACGGCCAACTACATCCTGACCCGCATGAGCCGGGAAGGCCTCGAGTTCGAGACCGTCCTGGCGGAAGCCCAGCGCCAGGGCTATGCCGAATCCGACCCCACCTTCGACATCGACGGAATCGACTCCGCCCACAAGGTCGCGATCCTGGCCACGATGGCCTTCGGATCTCCGGTCAATCTCTCGGAGATTCCCGTCGAGGGGATCCGCCACATCAAGCCCATTGATCTCGAGTTCGGCCGGGAGTTCGGGTACGTTCTCAAGCTTCTGGGGATTGCAGCCGACCACGGGGATTCGCTCGACATCAGGGTCCATCCCTCCTTTCTTCCGGAGAACAGCCTGCTTGCCGAGGTGGACGGGGTCTTCAACGCCATCGAGCTTTCGGGCCAGGCGCTGGGTCCCCTTCTTCTCTTCGGCCGCGGAGCCGGAGGCGATCCGACGGCGACCGCGGTCATGGGGGACGTCATGGAATTGGCCCGGGGGATTTATCATTCCTCCCGGGGCCAGGTTCCCGCCTTGGGTTTTCCCTTTTCGGGCCGGACACGAAAGGCCCTCCGGCCTCTGTCGGCCATCTATTCCGAATACTACCTGCGATTCATGGCCAAGGACCAGCCCGGAACCCTGTCCTACCTGGCCGGAGTCCTGGGCGAACGCGGAATCAGCATTGAATCGGTGATCCAGAAAGGACGGGAGAGCGGAGGGTCTGTTCCGGTTGTGGTGACGACCCACCGGGCCACCGAGTCCCAGGTCCGGGAGGCCCTGGCGATCATCGATACCTCCGTTCATGTCACTGAAAAAACCGTCGTTATCCGGATCGAGGATGTCTCCATGGAGGGGCCCCTGTCGTGATGAAGACCACCTGGCAAGGTATCATCGCCGAATATGCCTCCTTCTTCGGTTCACCCGACCCCCGGGAGGCCGTGACCCTCCAGGAGGGGGGGACCCCCCTGATCCCCCTGGAGACGGTTGTCCGCGAGATCCCTGTTCCGGTCAGCCTCTGGGCCAAGTTCGAAGGGGCGAACCCGACCGGGAGCTTCAAGGACCGGGGGATGACCCTGGCCGTCTCCCGGGCTGTGAAGAAGGGGGCCCGGGCGCTCATCTGCGCCTCGACGGGCAACACCTCCGCCTCCGCCGCCGCCTACGGGGCCCGGGCAGGCCTTCGGGTCTTCGTGGTCATCCCCGACGGAAAGATCTCCCGCGGGAAGCTCGCCCAGGCCATCGTCCACCATGCTACGGTCATCCAGGTGGAGGGTCTTTTCGATCACGCCCTCCGGATTGTCCGGGAGGTGGCCGAGTCTTATCCGGTGGCTCTCGTCAATTCCGTGAATCCGGACCGTCTTGAGGGGCAGCGGTCGGTCGCCTTTGAGATTTCCGACCAGCTCGGGTCGGCCCCCGACTATCATTTTCTTCCGGTGGGGAATGCCGGCAACATCACGGCCAGCTGGGCCGGTTACAAGGCCTACCGGGAGGCCGGCCGGATCGGAACCCTGCCCAAGATGACCGGCGTCCAGGCCGAGGGGGCCGCCCCGATCGTTCTCGGCCACGTTGTGGAAAAGCCGGAAACCCTGGCCTCCGCGATCCGGATCGGGAACCCCGCCTCCTGGCAGGGCGCCCTGACGGCCGCGCAGGAATCGGGAGGATCGATCCTTGCTGTCTCGGACAGCGAGATTCTCGAGGCCTACCATCTCCTCGCTTCGAAGGAGGGAATCTTCTGCGAACCGGCCTCGGCCGCCTCCCTTGCCGGAGTCCTGAAAAGAGCCCGGGCCGGATCCTTTTCGGGGGGGGAGCGGATCGTCTGCACCCTCACGGGCCATGGTCTCAAGGATCCCGATACGGTCTTCCACTCCCAGCCGCCCGAGATCCGGGTCCCCGCCAGAAAGGAAGAGGTTCTGGCCATCCTGGGCTTTTCATGACCGGGGCGGGCGGGTCCGGCTCTGACCTCCTGGTGGTGCTGGACGGTCTGGCCGAGCCTCCCGCCCGGGAGACGACCCTGGCCACGGCCAGGACGCCGTTCCTCGATGCCCTTGTCCGGCTCGGCCATCTTTGCCAGATCGATCCGCAGGATGGGGCCGGGGCCGGGGAGATTTCCTCGGAACGGGGAATCGCAAGGCTTCTTGGCCTCTCCGCCGAGGAGACCCGCCATCTCTCCCGGGCGGGTCTCCTTTCTCTTCTGTCGGCCGCAAACGACTTCTCCGGGTGGGTCTACCTGGGCACACCGGTCTGTTTTGGACCTGACGGAGCTCTTCTTCGTTACGTCAGCCGTCAAGAGGACGAAGAGGCCTTCTGGACTGCCGTCCTGTCCCGGGCGACCGGAGGCGAACCTTTCCGCTTTCTTCCCGTTTTGGGAAGAGGCGGAGGGATCGATCGCATGGTGGTGGCTTGTCCCGGAAGAGCCGGGACGACGGGAACCCCGCCCCGGCAAGGGCTTGATGTCTTCGGGAACGCCTCCTTTCCGGAGTTTTCGCAATGGATCGGCCGGGCCTTTCCCGGGGGTTTTAACCCCACCGGGGATCCTGGCAGGGAGATCAACGGGGTCTGGCTGTGGGGAGGCGGACCGGCCCCCGAAGGGTCGTTTCGGGAAGAGGGGAGAGAGGACCGGCTGGTCGTGGGGGCGACGTCGCTTGTAAAGGCCCTGGGTCTTCGGACAGGTTTTCGCCCGGCTTCGCTTCTCCGGGCAACCGGGGATACCGATACTGACCTTTCGGAGAAGATGGCCCGGGTGGAGGAGGGCCTGAGAGGCTCCTGCTCCCGGATCCTCCTCCATCTTGAAGGGGCGGACATGGCCAGCCATCGCCAGGACCCCGAAGAGAAGAGGGTCTTTCTCGAACGGGTGGACCGGGAGGTCTTTTCCCGGCTCCTCCAATGGTTTGGAGAGGGTCGCTTGACTTCGCTCTCCGTCACGTCCGATCATCAGAGCTCCCCGGTCACGGGAAACCACGAGGCCGGCCCGGTTCCCGCGCTCTTTCTCTCCCGGAGACGCCCCCGAAGGGAGGTATTCCCTTCCGGACGGATGACGGAGTGGGAGGTCCGGAATTACCCGGTGGTTTGCCTGGAGAAATGGTTACAGTGGCCTTCGGCTCCTCCCGGGGAGGATGGGGCCGGATATCCCGGAAAGGATCTATGTCTCGCATTGTGATGAAATTCGGGGGAACCTCCGTCTCCAACATCGAACGTATCTGCCATGTGGCGGATCTCGTGGAGGAGGTGGCCCGAGAGGGACACGAGGTGGTCGTGGTGGTCAGCGCGATGGCCGGGGATACCGACCGTCTCATCCGTCTCGCCCACGAGATCACTCCCGATCCTCCGGAGCGGGAGATCGACATGCTCCTCTCCTCGGGAGAGCGGATCACCAGTGCACTTCTCGCCATGGCCCTCACGGCCAGGGGACGGACCTCCCGCTCCTTTTCGGGCCGGCAGGTGGGGATTCATACCGACAGCACCCATACCAAGGCACGGATCGAGCATATCGAGTCGGGAAGGCTTCTGTCAGCCCTGTCGGCCGGCGTCATCCCGGTTGTTGCCGGATTCCAGGGGATTTCCCCTAACGAGGATGTGACAACCCTGGGCCGGGGAGGCTCAGACACGACGGCCGTGGCGCTGGCGGTGGCGCTGTCGGCCGACCGGTGCGACATCTATACCGATGTGACAGGGGTCTTCACGGCCGATCCGAACATGGTTCCCCGCGCCCGGAAGCTCGAGCGGATCTCCTACGAGGAGATGCTCGAGATGGCGGCTTTGGGGGCGAAAGTCCTGCATTCCCGCTCGGTCGAATTTGCCATGCGCTACCGGATGCCGCTCCGCGTGCTGTCCACCTTCTCGAAGGATCCGGGAACACTTGTGACGGAGGAAGACAAAAAGATGGAACAGATGGTCGTATCAGGGGTAACCCTCGACAGGAACCAGGCCCAGGTGATCGTGTGCGATGTCCCGGACAGGCCGGGACTTGCCGCAAGCCTTTTCCGGGATCTGTCGGACAATGCGGTGATCGTGGACATGATCGTCCAGAATGTGGGCCAGGATCACCTGACCGATATCTCCTTCACCGTTCCCCGCTCCGAGGCCCGGAAGACAATCCGCATCGCCCGGGAGGTCGCGCAGAGGATCGGGGCCGGGGAGGTCCGGAGCCGTGAGGATATCAGCAAGATCTCCATCGTCGGCGTGGGCATGCGCTCCCACTCCGGAGTGGCGGCCCGCATGTTCGAGACCCTGGCCTCCGAAGGGATCAACATCCTGATGATTTCGACCTCCGAGATCAAGATCTCCTGCCTGATCGATGAAAAGTACGGGGAGCTTGCGGCCCGGGTCGTGCACCAAACCTTCGGCCTCGACCGGGCCGACTCCGGAGAGCCCGTCCGTGGATAGCGCTCCGGGAACGGTCATGCTCTATGACACGACCCTCCGGGATGGCTCCCAGATGGAGGACATCGCCTTCACTCTTGAGGACAAGCTCCGGATCGTCTCCCTTCTCGACTCCCTGGAAATCGGCTACATCGAAGGCGGATGGCCAGGAGCCAATCCCAAGGACCAGGAGTTCTTTGCCAGGGTCCGGGAGATTCCCCTTGTCCATGCCCGAATCGCGGCCTTCGGAAGCACCCGGAGGGCGGCTAACAGGGTCTCCGACGATCCGGTCGTCCGGGATCTTCTCGCCGCCGGAACCCCTGTCGTCACGATTTTCGGAAAGTCCTGGCGACTCCATGTGCGGGAAATCCTTGGACTCTCCGAAGAACAGAACATCGCCATGATCGCCGAAACGGTCGACTATCTGAAGCAGCACGGCAAGGAGGTCGTCTACGACGCCGAACACTTTTTCGACGGTTACGGAGAGGATGCGGAATTTGCCCTCCGGACCGTCGAGGCGGCCAAAAAGGCCGGGGCCGACTGGATTGTTCTCTGCGACACCAACGGAGGAAGCCTGCCCTGGCAGGTCGAGGCCGCGACAAGACATGTGGCGGCCATCCTGGGGGGGAAGGTCGGCATTCACGCCCACAACGACTCCGAGCTTGCCGTAGCCAACTCCCTGGCAGCTGTTTCGGCGGGGGCCCGCCAGATCCATGGGACGATCGACGGAATCGGCGAACGGTGCGGAAATGCCAACCTGATCTCGGTCATTCCCAATCTTGTCTTCAAGATGGGATTCCCGGTCGTCGGGAAGGAGTCCCTGGCCCGCCTGCGGGATGCGGCGGCCTTCGTCTTCGAACTGGCCAACCGTCCCCTTCCGAAAAACATGCCCTATGTGGGGGATTCGGCCTTTGCCCACAAGGCAGGGGTCCATGTCCATGCGGTCCGCAAGGTCTCCCGGGCCTACGAGCACATTGTCCCCGAATCGGTCGGCAACCGCCAGAGGATCCTTCTTTCCGAGCAGTCCGGACGATCAAATCTCGTCGAAAAGGCCCGCCAGTATGGTCTTATCGTCGAGGACGGAGACCATCACCTGTCGGGTCTCCTGACGCGTCTCAAGGAAATGGAGTTCGCCGGATACCAGTTCGAGGGGGCCGAAGCCTCCTTCGAGCTCCTCATGCGGGAAGCCATGGCCTCCTTCCGGCCCTATTTCTCCCTCGACTTTTTCCGGATCGGCATGGGGAAGGGGGAGGATCCGGCCACGGGTTACTCCGAGGCAACGGTCCGGATCCGGGTCGGTTCCTCCTTCGAACACACCGCGGCTCTTGGCAACGGGCCCGTTAACGCCCTCGACAACGCCCTCAGGAAGGCCCTCGGGGCCTTCTACCCTGAGGTCAGGCACATCATTCTGCTCGACTACAAGGTCAGGGTGCTCTCCGGGAGCCAGGGGACAGCCTCCCGGGTCCGGGTCCTCGTCGAATCGTCCGACGGACACCGGAAATGGGGAACGGTCGGGGTCTCGGAAAATGTCATCGAAGCCAGTCTTCTGGCCCTTAAGGACAGCATCGAATATTATCTCCTGGTCTCGGAGGCGCGACGGTTTGAAGGCTAGTATCCATCCTTCCACCGTGGTCGACCCCTCCGTCGAACTGGGGGAGAATGTCCGGATCGGACCATTCTGCGTCCTCCGGGGACCTTCCCGGATCGGGGCGGGAACCCTCCTCATGGAACGGGTTTCCATCGGTCCCCATGTGACCATGGGGGAGCGGAACCGCGTCCATATGGGGGCGATTATCGGCCATGAGCCCCAGGATCATTCTTTTGGGGGAGGTGTCTCCGAGACGGTGATCGGGGATGAAAACGAGATCCGCGAGTATGTCACCATCCATCGGGGGACGAAGGAGCATTCCCGGACCCTGATCGGGAGCGGGACTCTCCTGATGGCGGGAAGCCACGTGGCCCACAACTGCCAGGTCGGGGACCGCGCGATCCTGGCCAACGGGGTCCTTCTGGCGGGCCATGTCTCGGTGGGAGCTGGAGCCTTCCTGTCAGGAGGTGTCCTGGTCCACCAGTTCATCCGCATCGGCCGGCTAGCCCTTTTGCGCGGAGGCTCCCGCACGAGCCGGGACGTTCCTCCCTTCGCCATCATGGACGGGACCCATACCCTCCGGACAATCAACCGGGTGGGACTCAGGCGGGCGGGATTCTCCCCGGAAACGATCGCCCGGATTTCCGCCTTCTACCGGGACTATCTTCTCACGGGGACACTCGACCGGGAGCGGCTCTCCAAGGCGGACAGAGGTTCCTCCGAGATCGGTGAGATCATCGACTTCGTCCTTGGGAGCCGCCGGGGGATCTGCTTTCCCGGGCGCCACACGGAAAGGAGTCTTCCGGACTCCGGGGAGGATGAGGTCTGATCTCCCCGGGACGACCCTTTCCCCGGGGGAGATTCTCTGTCTCTTCCGGAAAAATTCGGGAAAGAATCGGTCTTCTTTGACTCTTTTTCGTTCGACCGGTTGACATGACCGGCACTTCTTCGTATGATTATCATCCGAAATAAGGAGGTTTCCCTTGAATCGTACCGATATCGTCGAGTATACGCGTAGCCATGGGGGCGGTGCGGGCCTTCCCAGGAAGACTGTTCGAGAAGCCTTGGATTTTGTGATCGAGGAGATCACCCAGGCGGTCCTTTCGGGGGAATCCGTGAAGCTGACCGGCTTTGGAACCTTTGAAGTCAGAAAGCGCGAAGACCGCCTTGGCCGAAATCCTAAGACGGGCGAGCCTCTTCTCATCAAGAGCCACCGCGTGGTTGTTTTTCGTCCCACCCGCCATTTCTGGGGAGAGGAAGAGACTCCGAAAAAAACCACCTCGCCGCGGAAAAAGTCCGTCTGATTCCGGATTGATCTTCTCATTCCGGAGAAAGCTGGAGAAAAGACCGTGAGGGTACCGGGTCGAAAGTACAAGATCGGGGAGGCTTCGGCTCTTCTGGGAGTCCCGGTGGCAACACTGCGTTCCTGGGAAAAGGCCTTTCCCATGCTGGCTCCCTCCAAGACCAAGGGGGGGCACAGGGAGTATTCGGAGGCCGATCTGAGCTTCCTTACCCGCATCATTGAACTCCTGCGAAACGAAGGTCGATCCGTTCCCAGCGTTCGCAGTATTTTGGAAAAGCGGCCCCCGGCACTCGACGCCCCCACCGTCGAAGGTCTGTTGCTGGAGGTCCGCAAGGGTCTGGCAATCTTGTCTGCCAATGACCGGGAAATCGCCTGAACGGGAGATTCCCCTTTCTTATCTGTCAATCGGGGCGTGGCGCAGCCTGGTAGCGCACTCCCTTGGGGTGGGAGTGGTCGAAGGTTCAAATCCTTTCGCCCCGACCATTTTTAATCCCCTTGCCGACTGCAGGAGCTCTCCTGATTAGATCCGGTGATTTTTTGTTCCGGGGACTTTTCCCTTGTGGGCCCTTTCCCTGTCCGTTATCCCGGAGTACCGCCGAAAGGACTGTCCTGGTGATCGTTTCTCCCGTTATTATTCCCTTTATTGTCAGGTCTTTCTCCCGGACCCTTTCCGATGGCCTCTGATTCCCGGCCCCTGATTCTCCTGTCGAACGACGACGGGATCGATTCCCGCGGGATCGCGGTTCTTGAAGAGGCCGTCCGGGAGATGGGCGAGGTCTATGTGGTGGCCCCTGAAAATGAACGGTCGGCGGCCTCCCACGCCCTGACCCTTCACAAGCCTCTCCGGATCTACGAACGCTCTCCCCGCCACTTCGCCGTTTCAGGGACCCCGACTGACTGCGTGAACCTGGCCATCTTCACCATCCTCCCCCGAAAGCCGGACTTTCTTCTCTCGGGGATCAACCACGGGGCGAACATGGCCGACGACGTCACCTACTCGGGAACGGTTTCCGCCGCTTTCGAGGGATCGATCCTGGGGGTTCCGTCCATGGCCTTCTCCCTGACTGTTCCCGAGGACCCGTCCCGGCCCCTGGCCTTCGAGACGGCACGTCACTTTGTCAATCTCCTGGTGCGGCGGATGATGGAGTCGGCCCCGGCCTCCTCGGTCCTCTTTTCCGTCAACATTCCCGACAGACCCCTTTCCGGAGTGGCCGGGATCCGTGTCACCCGGCTCGGCAAGAGGGTCTTCGGTTCAGGAGACATCATTCGCAAGGAGGATCCCCGGGGCCGTCCCTACTACTGGATCGGGCTCTCTCCCAAGGATTACGAGCCGGACCCCCAGTCCGACCTCCACGCCGTGGACCATGGATATGTCTCGGTGACCCCCCTTCACCTCGACCTGACCCATTACCCGTCCCTTTCCCGCTTCCGGTCCTGGGAAGAGACGGAGGAGCCCTCCCGGTCACAAGGCTTCGGGGCCCACCCTTTTTCTCCGTGAGCCTTGGCCCCATGACCTCTTCCGGAATCCGGCTCTACAATTCCCTGACCCGAACGATCGAGCCCTTCGTTCCCCAAGCTCCGGGTGAAGTCCGGATGTACGTCTGCGGGGTCACCGTCTACGACGACTGCCATCTGGGCCACGCCCGGAGCCAGATGGTCTTCGATACCCTTCACCGTCTCTTTCTCGAGACGGGCCACAGAGTCCGTTATGTGAGAAACATCACCGACATCGACGACAAGATCATCCGCAAAGCCCGGGAGGCCGGCCGCCCCATCTCCGAGATCACGGACCGCTACATCGACTCCTTCCACCGGGACATGGCCCGCCTCGGGATCCTCTCTCCCATGGCAGAGCCGCGGGCAACGGAGTTTCTTTCAGGCATGGTCACCCTGATCGAACGCCTCCTCTCCGTCGGGGCCGCCTATCCTTCGGGAGGCGATGTCTACTTTCGTGTCCGGAGGTTTCCCGGTTACGGAGAGTTGTCCCACCAGGTTCTCTCGGATCTCCTGGCCGGGGCCCGAATAGAGCCGGGAGAGGAGAAGGAGGATCCCCTGGACTTTGTCCTCTGGAAGGGGCCCAAGGAAGGGGAGCCCTCCTATCCCTCCCCCTTCGGAGAAGGCCGGCCGGGATGGCATATCGAGTGTTCGGCGATGAGTCTTCATTATCTGGGCCCCACTCTGGATATCCATGGCGGGGGCCTGGATCTTCTCTTCCCGCATCATGAAAACGAGCGGGCCCAGAGTGAGGCGGCGACGGGGGTAACCTTTTCCCGGATGTGGGTGCATAACGGATTTGTCACGACCCGGGAGACGAAGATGTCCAAATCCCTGGGAAACACCCGCCAGATCCGGAGCTTCTTCGAGGAATCTCCCTATCCGGAGGAGGTGACCCGGGAGTGGCTCCGGTATTTCTTCCTCTCCACCCACTACCGCTCTCCCGTGGACTTTACCGAACAGGCCCTGGCCTCGGCAAAGCTTGGCCTGGACGGACTCTACCAGTGCCTGGCACTCCTTTCGGAGGAAGAGGCACAGGAGATGGGAACAGATGGGGAGGCGCGGGAATTCGTGGGGCCCTTCATGGATGCCCTCTCCGCCGATCTCGACACCCCGGTGGCCCTTTCTGTCCTCCATGCGGCGAAGAGCCGGATCAATCCCTGGCTTGCTTCCGGGCGGTCGGGCCCGGCCCCGGTTGCTCCCTTTGCCGTCCGGGCCCTCTTTGAGCTGGCGGGAAGGACGATGGGAGTCCTCCGGGTCGATCCGTCCCGCTGGGTGAGCGGCCTTCGGGAGACAGGATCGAAGGGCCCATTGAAAGTCACCGAAGAGGAGATCGCCCATCTTGTGACCCTTCGGGAGGAGGCCCGGAAAAATCGCGACTTCACAAAGGCCGATGCCATCCGTGACCGGCTTAAGGAGTCGGGCATCGTGCTGGAAGACCAGCCGGGAGGTCCCCCACGGATTCGGAGGATCTGACCGAGGTATCGGGACTGGTGGGAGGCATCCATCCTGTCATGGAGCTTCTGATCGGAAAACCCGACCAGGTGGTCCATCTTTATCTCCGGGACGACCATCACCATGATTCCCGGCGCCGGGAGATTATCCGGTCTGCCCGCGCCAAAGGCATTCCTCTCGACTTTCTTCCTGCCATGGCGCTGGACCGGATGGCCCCCCGCGACTCCCCCCACCAGGGTGTGCTGGCCCGGGTCCAGGAGGTTTCCACCTTCGCCTCGGTCGAGGATTTTCTCGATGGCAGCCCCACCTGGCCGCCGGCTCCCCTGGTGGCCGTGGACGGCGTCCAGGATCCCCGGAATCTCGGAGCCCTCCTTCGCACCTGCGATGCCGCCGGGGTTCAGGGAATCCTTCTGCCCAAGCGGCGGGTTGCCCCCCTTTCCGGGGTGACGGCCAAGACCTCGGCCGGTGCCCTCTTCACCCTTCCGCTCATCCGTGTCGGAAATCTTTCCATGAGCCTGAGAACCTTGAAGAAGGAAGGCTACGGGGTGGCCGTTCTCGATCTGGAGGGAGAAGACCTTCCGGAAGGGCGTTTTCCCCCGCCTCTCGTCTTGGTGGTGGGCTCCGAGGAGAAAGGGGTCTCGCGGCCCGTCCTGGAGCTTGCCGACTGGCGAATCCGCCTTCCCATGCGGGGACGGGTCCAGAGCCTCAACCTCTCGGTCGCCGCCGGCATCTTCCTCTATTCCCAGATGGCTCCCGACTCCCGCTAGCCTCATCCGGGTCGGTCTTGGGGGCCGAGTTCAGGACAGTTTAATTTCAGATTCCCCGAGGCCGAGGCCTTGGTTCGGGCTTTCTCTCACCGAGGCTTTAAACGGCCGTGCTCCTGGCCTTTTTCTTCCTTGAAAAATCGGGGGAGAAGCTTTGTCGGAAAAGGAATTCCATGAGGGAGGGAGGAACCTGTCCTGATTCTTGGTTGTGCGGGAAAAATGTGGCCGAAGGAAAATCCTGGGCATCTTCTTTTCCCGATTGGTAGATGCGAAAAAGGGGCTCCGGCAGAGCCCCTTCGGGGATTATGGGAGTAGTTTTCCGTAGAAACCGGGTCCATCAAGGAAGGTTTCAAGGCTCCAGAACATTTCCCGAATCCGGACAAGTCCGCGGGAGAGTAAGGCCTTTCTTGAAAGTTCGATCAATCGTGTGAAGAGGGTCATGGCGGGACTCCTTTCCTATCTCCGGCCTTTGTGACGGAGTGAAGGATCCCCTCCGGAGAAACCCGGGGGAGATGCGGGAAACTTGGGGCCGATAGAGACGGGAGAAGGAAAAGGGAGGAAAAATTCGGAAGAAGGGAAAACTCACAGGTCAACCCAGACCCGGACACCCTCCTTTTTCCAACCCCGCCCTGGCGGCGGTTTGTCTTATGTGACACGAGCCAGCGTCCATACGGGACAGCTCCTTTGGGTGAGGTGATTTTTGCTCCGGCCCCATGCGAAGATGGATGAAAAACCTCTTCAGAGGGAAAACTTCCGGACCGATCCACCAACCAATCATTATAGGAGGAATTTCATGGTTGTCAATCAGGGCCATCAGGGAGAGACAATCCTGTCCCGGGTCGGGCATTTCTTCCGGAAGAGGTCGATCTTCGGGAGCCTTCTTCTCTTTTTCGGGGGGATTCTGCTTTCGGGAGAGGGCGTCTATGGGGCCCCCCCAGACCTCTCTCTGGGAGCGCTCGAACGAAAGGCCGAGGCCGGAGACCTTCCGGCCATGGTCCGGCTGGGAATGAGGTTCGACTACGGTCAGAAGGGAGCCTCACATGATCTGGGAAAGGCGATCTTCTGGTACCGGAAGGCGGCCCTCGGAGGAGACCCGTCGGCCATGATGCTTCTTTCCCAGCGCTACGAAATAGGGCGGGGCGTTCCACAAGATGACCACCGGGCCCTCAAATGGCTGGTCCGGGCCGCCCGGAAAGGATATCCACCGGCCGAGGATGCCCTTGGAGATCGGTATGCGGGAGGGCAGGGGGTCCCGAAGAATGACCGGGAGGCCGTCCGATGGTATCTTCGGGCAGGATCCCACGGATACGGGGAATCCCAGGATCTTCTGGGGCAGCGCTATGAAACAGGGCAGGGGGTTCCGAAAAATCTCGAAAAGGCGGCCATGTGGTATCGCCGGGCGGCCAGGGATGCCGGCAACCCCGATGCCTTTGCCCGGCTGGGCTACTTTTCGGAGAAGGGGCTCGGGGGGCTTAAGAAGAGTCCGCGCGAGGCCTGGTTCTGGTATTCCCTGGCGAAGGATACGAGCCTGTCCGCCCGGAAGGCCCTTGATCGTCTCGGGAGAGGGCTGTCAGAGGCGGACAAGACCCGCGCCTGGAAGAAGAAGACGGAATTTTTGGCCCACTACCAACGCCGCTGGAACCGGTGGGTCCTGAGGCCCTGAACTCTTTACCGAGCCGGCGTCCGGGGGGGCTCCAGGCAGGGTCTCCCCAATCTCCCACGATGACGGATCGGTCGAACTGGCACATGAGGAGGTCGAATAAATGAAGGCAACGACCTACCTGCTGGCAGGGAT
>JAKAWK010000020.1:0-10869 GCA_021827365.1 Nitrospirota bacterium | reverse complement strand
AAGGCAAAGGGTGGGGGGGGGGACCGTATATGCGGACAAGCATAAGTCGGGCAAGACCCGAAAGGGCTACCGATGACTCCGGAGTGCCCTCCTCCAGGCGGCCCGATACCGACGGATCATTCTCCACCGAGGTCATAAGAAAGCCATTGTCGCCGTCGTTCATGCCATTCTTTGTTTTAAGTAAACCCTCCTCTGGGAGGAGACGCCCTGCAGGGAAGTGGGAGCCGTATAGCTGGAGACCCTGGAGGAGGACCGGCCCCTCAAGTGGTCCATCCATCATATGGAACAGTTACAAGGTCCCTCTGGAATCCGCCATGTAACTCGATCCGAAAGGATCGTCAAGCCTTCTGTTGTTCCATGGGACCCTAATGTTCATCGGTCCCAAAGGGCTTTTGCACCTTAAGGGCCTACAAAGGCCAGTATTCATTATCTCACCAAGGAATAGGAATGATTAACTAAGATGTAAGACATTGATAAATAAAAATAAACTAATTAATTAAAGTATACTTTCATAATTTTAATAATTTTGTTAATGTATACATCATGAAGATTACAAGAGAAGATCTTATTCCTGTTTTGTATCAATTTAATCCTTGGTGGAAAGGAGAGGATATTCCTGACCTTCCACCTTGGCGAAGAGCGGTTTTCCCTGAATTATATGCCTGGATTGAGGCGCCGCCAGTTCACAGAGCTATCCTTTTATCAGGGGCTCGACAGGTTGGGAAAACCACTCTTTTATTGCAAGCGATACAAACTCTTTTAAAAAGAAATGTTGCTCCTTCAAATATTTTGTATGCTACTTTTGACCATCCAATCATTAAATTAGTTGGTATTGATGAAGTCCTAAAGGCTTGGAGAGAACGAGAACCTAAAAGGGAAGGAGTGGAATATCTCTTTCTTGACGAGGCCCAATTCATCAGAGATTGGGGGACTTGGGTCAAGCATCAGGTAGATTTTAATAAACAGAGAAGACTGATTTTTACTGGATCGGCAATGCCTCTTATTGAAATGGAGCAAGAATCAGGGGTTGGCCGTTGGCATACAATTGGACTAACCACATTATCATTCTATGAATATTTAAATCTTAAAAGAGTAGAACTTCCTAATCTTCCAAAAATTTCTTCCCTTCTCAGTTTGTTTTCCTGGTCCGAAAGTGATTTTTATAAGTATGGGGAGGCAATTAAACCATTTATTCCTGATTTTTATGAATATTTAATTCGTGGAGGGTTCCCTCAAACAGCTCTGATAGAAAAAATCTCGCAAGCTCAACGTTTATTACGTGAAGATATAATCGACAAAGTATTAAAACGAGATATGACAGCCCTTTTTGGAGTCAGACGTGTCTTGGAGCTCGAATCCACATTTCTTTATTTATGCATGCATGATGGTGGTCTTTTAGATATTCCTGATCTTTGCAGGAATTTATCAGTAAAACGTCCAACCGCTCAGCACTATATCGAACTTTTGGAAGCCACCCATCTTATATATAGACTTCCCCCCTTTGGTTATGGGAAAGGTATTTTAAGAGGTCGGTTTAAAATTTATCTTGCGGATGCAGCTATATCCCCAGCAGTTTTGCTTAAAGGTAAGGAAATTTTAAATGATTCAACTGCACTTGGGTTTCTTGTCGAAACTTGTGTCTTCAAGCATTTATTTGCACGATATTATGCTTTAAATATTCGATTTACTTATTGGAGAGATAAAAAAGGTAATGAGGTAGATCTCGTCGCTGAAACAAAAGGCGAGATCATACCCTTTGAAATCAAATATCGTAACCAACACACAGATTTGAAAGACTTAGAAGGGTTGATGGAATTTTGCCGAGGGAAAAAAGTTAAACGTGCTTATGTTGTAACAAAATCCCTGGATGATTTTGGCCTCATGAAAAACACCTCGGATTCAACCCTCTTAAAAATTCCTGCGCCCCTTCTTTGTTATTGGATGGGGGAAGCTGAACAATCGATCAATCATTTGTTTGATCAGGTAGAGTCCTGACCTTTACCCCTATCTGAGACGTTTAGGCACCGGCGACCCGACATACCCTGAAAACAGCAGGAATTGACGAAACACCCCGGGAGGTCGTGGCCGATACCGGATATTGGAACGAAGAAGCAATCGCGGAAGAAAAGACTGAGAGGACGGAGTTCTTTCTCAACCCCTTCCGGAAGGTCCGGGGGCGAAAGCGAAAAGAGGGGGCCGAACCTGTGAAAAAGCCTCCCACGCCGTTCGAGGAGAAGATGCACAGCGATCGGGCCAGGGAGATCCTGAAACGGCGAGGCGCCATGGTGGAGGGAGTCTTCGGTCAGATCAAGACCGCCCAGGCCGCGAACCGGTTCATGCGGCGGGGATTTTCGGCGTGTGCGTCGGAATGGAAGCTCATCTGCGCCGCGCACAACTTGTTGAAGCTCTGGAGAGCCCTGAATAAACAACGAAAAGGGGCACTCCCCTGCCTGGCCCCTGTCCGGGATGAGGGGAAAAGGCCACCGGGGAGATATGTCCATCAGAATTGCCGAAGAGAGGCGGGAGAGAGGTTGGTCCGGTTCTGATCACAGTCTTCCTCGCTTCGTTTCGTTCATTCCTTGTCAGGGACAGAGACAAAGATCGCTGTTTTTTCCACAGGTTCCCAATTTTATTTTCGCAACAGGCTCAGTAGGTTTTTTTTATTATAAATAACGAAATTAGAGGCGCATTCGAAATGGTTCATCATTTGGAATAATCCTCGGAGTACCCGAAGCAAATAACGAAGTCAAATATGTTCGGGAGGCTGAAGTAAGAAAATTTGGAAGTTGAGAACTGGCGGGACAAAATAAGAGAACGTGTGTCTTGAAAGGACTGGAGGAAGAGAATCCAAAACTCCTGTCCGCTCCTTGAAGGCTCTCTCCCTCAATTGTTCTTTAAAGAGCCTTCATCCGATGCATCACCCAAAGGCTCTTTATGAGGGGGACCAATGGACCAGAAATCGTCATGGGTGAGAGAGCTCACCTTTCCAGGATTTTTTTTGCCCTCTCCAGGATCTCCCCCATCATGGCCGGTGTGAGTAGCCCGGTCTGGGTGTTCCGGGCGCTGGGATGGTAGCAGGCCAGAAGGGCCGGAAGTCCGGGGGAGGACGGGATGAAGCCTCCGTGGGAGAAAGGGGGAAACGGGGGAAGAGGCAAGCCGGTTGCGCCCAGGAGCATCTTCCGGTATTCCCGGTAGGCGACCGCCCCCAGGACGAGAACGAGGGAGAGGTGGTCTAGGGCCCGGAACTCCCGTTCGAGAAAGGGCCGGCAGGCCGCATATTCATCTGTTGTCGGCTTGTTGTCCGGAGGGGCGCACCGGACAACCGCCGAGACATAAAGATCGTAAAGGACAAGACCGTCCTCCTTCGAGACCGAGGTCGGCTGGTTGCAGAAGCCGGCCTCGTAGAGAGCCCGATAGAGGAAGTCCCCCGAGCGGTCCCCGGTGAAAACCCGGCCCGTCCGGTTTCCCCCGTGGGCGGCCGGAGCCAGGCCCAGGATCCAGAACCGGGCGGAAGGGTCCCCGAACCCCGGGACCGGTCGGCCCCAGTAGGTCTCCCGGGAGTGGCGGGCCACCTTTTCCCGGGCGACCCTCTCCCGCCATTCGACAAGCCGGGGACAGCGACGGCACTTGATGATTTCGGAGGAAAGCGCGAAAAGGTCTGTAGGGCCCACGACGACAGGTCGGGTCTATCCGTTCCGGTTCTTCAAAAACCGGTCCGGAAGAAAGGGGTGGGAGAGGGAAGGGGTTCCGCCCTCGATCCAGTCCGCCATGATCTCTCCCGTGACCGGGGCCAGGAGGATGCCGTTCCTGTAGTGGCCGCCGGCCAGGAAGAGGCCAGGACATTCGGGATGGGGGCCCAGGATCGGGAGGGCGTCGGGGGATTTGGGGCGAAGTCCGGACCAGGTGTGGTGGAGGGGGAGCTCCAGGAGACCGGGGGCGAGGGAGGAGAGGGGCGCCAGAAACTCCATGAGTCCGGCCGGGGTCACCCGGGTGCGTGTCCCGATCGTTTCTTCTGTGGCTCCGATCACCACCGTTCCGTCGAGCTTGGGGACGAAATAGCCGTGAGGAGGATAAAAGACCACCCGACGGTAGAAGGATCCGGGAGAGCGGACAGCCAGGATCTGGCCGCTGACCGGGGTGACCGGGACCCGGGTTCCGGGGATTTCGATGTCTGAGAGCAGGGCTCCGGCAGCCAGAACGACCTTTTCCGCCTCCCGGCATCCTCCTTCCCGGTCGAAAACGAGGAGGGTTCCGTGGCCGGACGGGGCGATGCGTGTGACACTGACCCCCTGTTCGAGAGGGATCCTGCGCCGGGAGAGCGCCCCCAGAAGAGCCTTGATGAGTCTCGGGGCATAGACGTGGCCCTCGTCGGGATAGTAGATCGCGGAGTCGAGCATTCCGGTCAGGGCCGGCTCAAGTGCCCTGGCTTCGGGGGCCTCGCAGAAGACCAGAGAGGAATCGAGGGCCGACTGCCATTTGAAGCGGGCTTCGAGGGCCGGACGGTCCTCGGGTCGGGGAGCGACGGCCAGGATCCCGCTTTGGGTAAAATCGGGCGAGAGGCCGGTCTCCTCGACCAGGGCATCGACGAAGGGGGGGTAGAGGGAGAGGCTCTGGCGCAAAAGGTCGAGAAAGGGGCCGGGGCGGTCTGTTTCGTTTAGGGGGCCAAGAATCCCTGCGGCGGCGTGTGTGGCGAGCCCGCCGGGCTCCTGGCGCTCGAGAATCCGCGATTTCCGTCCGCGGCAGGAGAGATGCCAGGCGATGGAGCATCCGACGATTCCCCCTCCGACAATGATCACCTCCTCCCGGCTTCCTGTCTTCCCCGCCATCTCCGTCCTTTTCCTTCCCGTTGTGTTGTGAGGTTTTTCCCCTTTGGTGTAGTATCACACCGACAGGGCCAGTTCATCAATTGTTTCCGGGAGGGCGTGTGAAACTCTGTGTGGTGGGATCGGGGTATGTGGGGCTTGTGACGGCGGTGGGGTTTGCCGAAATGGGGCATTCCGTCATTGGTGTGGACAGGGACGAGAAAAAAATCGCCATGCTCTCCCAGGGGCGTTCCCCCATCTACGAGCCCGGCCTGGAAGAGCTTCTCCGGCGCAACATGGAGGGAGGACGCCTCTCCTTTACCACCGATCTCGGGGCCGGCGTCTCGGGAAGCCTCTTCTGCTTCATCGCCGTAGGAACCCCCAATGCCGATGACGGGTCGGCCGATCTCGGCGCCGTTCTCGACGTGGCGGCGGACATCGCGAAGAAGATGAAGGAGTACCGGATCATCGTGGTCAAGTCCACCGTCCCGGTCGGAACCTCGACGAAGGTCGCCGGGATCATCCGAAAGGTCCTGGGGCTTTCTCCGGAGGAATCCCAAAGCCTCTTCGACGTGGTCTCGAATCCCGAGTTCCTGAAGGAGGGATCGGCTTTGGACGACGTCCTCCGGCCCGACCGGGTGGTGATCGGGGTCGACAATCCCCGGGTGGGAGAGCTGATGAAGGAGCTTTATGCCCCCTTCACCCGAAACGGCCATCCCGTCTTTCTGATGGACATTCCCTCGGCGGAGCTCACGAAGTATGCCTCCAACGCCTTCCTGGCCACCAAGATCTCCTTCATCAACAAGATGGCCGAGATCTGCGACAGGACAGGCGCGGACATCATGAATGTCCGTCTCGGCATGGGGTCTGATCCCAGGATCGGCATGCCCTTTCTCTATGCCGGAGTCGGCTACGGAGGATCCTGCTTCCCGAAGGACGTGAAGGCGCTCATCCACACGGGAGAGGCCCTGGGGATTCCGATGGGCCTCCTTTCGGAGGTTGAATCTACCAACGACTCCCAGAAACGGATCCCCAGTCTCCTCATGGAGACCCTCTTCCCGGGACGCTCCGATCTTACTGTCGCCATTTGGGGCGGATCCTTCAAGGCCGAGACCGACGACATCCGGGAGGCTCCCTCCCTGGTCCTTCTGGACCATCTGATCGGCCGGGGGGCCCGGATCTCGCTCTACGATCCGGAAGCCATGGGAAATCTCCGGGCCCGATACGGGGATCGCATCCGCTTCGGAAAGGATCCCTACGATGTTCTTCCGGGGGCGGAGGTCCTCTGCCTGCTCACCGAATGGCGGATCTTCCGCACCCCGGACTGGGACCGGGTCAAGGCTCTGATGGCGCGGCCGGTGGTGATCGACGGGCGCAACCAGTACGATCCCCGGGAACTCGGAACACGGGGAATCGACTGCTACGGAATCGGACGGGGGCGGCCCAGGGAGGCCAGATAGTCCCGAAGGACCAGGGCATTGTTGTGGTCCGGGTCCCGGGCTCCGTAGAGAAGAAGGAGGCGAAGTCCGGAAGCCTCCGTTCCTGTTTCGCTTTCCAGTCTGGCCAGATCCCCGGAAATTCTCTTCCGCTCTCCAGAAAGTTCCGCAAGATAGCGCTCACGGAATGTTCCGAACTCTTCGGGATGGGCATGGAACCACTGGCGGAGGGTGGCGGAGGGAGCCCACTCCTTCATCCACCTAAGACCCGGAACGCTCTCTTTCGAGAGACCCCGGGGCCAGAGGCGGTCCACAAGAAGGGGAATCTCGTCCTTCTCCACTTTCGGGGATCCGTAAATTCTTGCAACCCTGATATGCATGAGTGCCTCCCTTCGAAAGGACGGTGTTTGGCATGCGCTATGAAGCTCCACTTCTTTCGGCCGTCTTCAGGCGCCGGGAGAAACGTTTTTCCGTGCTCGCCCACATTGTAACCCCGGAGGGAGAGGAGGAAGCCTGGTGCCATTGCCCCAACCCGGGCCGGCTCACAAGCTGTCTTGAGTCCCCGGGGACTCCGCTCTTTCTCTCCGTTCTTCCCTTCAACCCGAAGAATCCCGGGGGATATCGTTTCCGGACAGAACAATCCGAGCCCCTGCCCGGTGTCCGGGTGGGGATCAATCCCAACCGGGCCAATGGTCTGGCCCGGGATCTGCTCTCCGGAAAGGTTCCGGATTTCGCCTCCGGATGGATTCACGCCGGCTCCGAGGTTCCCTACGGTCAAAGAAGCCGCGTCGACCACCTCTTTCGGGACGAAAAAGGCCGGCCGGTCTATGTGGAGGTCAAGAGTGTCACCTATCGGGAGGGAGACCGGGCCCTTTTTCCCGATGCGGTCTCGGAAAGGGCCATCCGCCATCTCTCCGATCTTGTCGACCGGATCAGGGAAGGGGACCGGGCCCTTCTCCTCTTTGTCGTCCAGCGGGCGGACTGCCGGGTTGTCCAGCCGGCCGACCTGATTCATCCGGCTTACGGATCGGAGCTTCGAAAGGCCGTCAAAAATGGGCTTGAGGTGCGGGCCGCAAGTTTTTTGCCTGATGGGGAAGGACTTCATTATCGGGGAGAATTGGAGGTCGTTCTGTGAATCCTCGACGGTCAGACGCCCGACAAGGGCTGATTCTGGCAGGGAATCGGGGACGGGTTCCTTCGGACAGGACTTCAGATTTTTCATGAGGACTCCTCCCTCTCCGGAATGACTCCCCCTGTTGTCGGTCTCTCCCCCTTTTTCCCTGGGGGGACCTTTCTAAAAAAATCAATCGAATCGTCCGTTTAAGGAGGGAAGTTCTCCCTCGTGTTTTTGTGCGTCATGACCGGAACTGCCTCCTTCGTGGGTGGAAGGTTCCCATTGATCCCATGCTCCGGATTTAGACGGAAATCAGTGGGGAAAAAGAGCGCAGAAAAAGGCTTTCCTGGATTCGCGGACCACAGGTTTGGAGCTTGGGAGTTGACCGGGATATAGGCCGATTTGCCGCCATGGCAGAAACTGATCCTCTCGCTCCTCCCTGACGGATTTGATTTCGGGCTCTCGGCCTCCGGGCTCTGGCCTTTGACGGGTCCCCTCTCCGGGGTGGAAGGGAGCTTGCCGCCGTTTCCGACCCCTGATGCCCTTCTGGATCACTCCGGATCCTTTGCCAACTCTTTGCCACCCCCATTGTTTTGTGAGATGTCGGAGGTCTGGAAGGAGCGTATGATTTCCATCGTTGCGCTTCTGAAAAGATAGTCCTGACCCCAGTCGACGAGAGCCAGCAGACGATTGCGCGGCCCGAGGATCTTGGCGAGATGCAGACCCAACCAGAGGATCCAGGCCCCCGGTCCGCGGCACATGACCTTCCTCCAGGGAAAATAGCAGATGGCATCATAGCGTCCGAGGACCACCATGTTACCAGGATTTCGGTAGAGGAAGGGAGGGGGGACTGGAGAGAGATTGAAGGACGCCAGGATCATCTGGGCGGCATACTGGCCCGTCTGGATGGCGAAGGGGGCTACCTGGGGACTCACCCCGTCTTTGGTGCGGGCCATGTCACCCAAAACATAGATCTCGGGATGGCCCGGAATCTGAAGCCTGTCGTTGACCCAGACCCTTCCCGAGGGATCTTTTTCTCCGGGAAGTCTGCTGGCCAAAAAAGGAGCCGAAACTCCCGCCGCCCAAACCAATGTCCGGGCAAGAACCGTTTCCCCAGACGAAAGCGAGATCTTCATCCCGTCATAATCCATCACGTGCGTATGAAAACGAACGACCCCTCCCAACGATTCCACACGTTGCTTGGCATACCCCTGGAGTGATGGAGGAAAGTCCGGAAGAAGGCTGTCCCCTCCCTGGAGAAGACAGACCTTGATCTTGCCATAACTGATTTCCGGATAATCCCGGGGAACAAGTACGCGGAACAGTTCCAGAAGGCCGCAGGTGAACTCGACTCCCGTCGGTCCTCCGCCCACTATGACAAAGGTCAGCCAGGAGTCCGTCTCTTTCGGATCAGGGCAGGAACTGGCCCGTTCGAGAGCCAGAAGGATCCTGGACCGCAGGTTTTCCGCTTCCGGAATGCCCTTCAGATGCCAGGCATTTTTTTCAAGATTTTTGCTCTCGGCAAATTTGGTTGTGCTTCCCAGAGACACGATCAGACGGTCATAGGAGACCTCCGTTCCGTCCTCTAAAAGGACCCGGTTCCGATCGAAATCGAAGCCGGTGAGGGTTCCCAGGAGAAATCTCTGGTTCTTTCCCCGGAGGATCCGACGGATGGGGGTTGCGACAGCCTCGGCGTGGAGGTCTCCCGAGGCGACCTGGTAAAGTAGTGGCTGGAAAAGAAAGTAGTTCCGGGTATCGATCAGGGTCACCTGCACATCAGAGCCACGAAGGCTTCCTGCAGCGGCAAATCCCGCAAATCCTCCACCGGCAATCACGATGTGGGGGCTTCCCATGATCCCTCCTTTCCGTTGCACAATCCCCAGATTCAAAATCAACGACAGAAAACCTGACACCCCCTGGAGGAGAGTTCTCCGGGAAATTCGGGCCAAAAAGGGGGATCCGGATCCGAAGGACCCCCTCTTTGAAAGATCCGGATTTCTCATCCTTTCCGAGAGTTTTGTGGTCAGGGTGGTGCTCTCCCCCGTCCCCCGGGAGATCCTTCACAGAGACCCAAACGGTCTCCTCATGAGATCTGATCCTCCAACAGCTTCTCAATCCATGGAAGCCGATGTCATGAAAAGAAAATTATGAACCCCGGGCGTCAAATGTCAGTTTGAAAGACTCATCCGGATGGCATGCTCGATGCTTTTTTCGTCGGGGATGGTTGCCGCCTCCAGAGTCTTGTTGAAGGGCGTCGGGACGAAAAGGCCCGCCAGACGACGGATTGGAGCATCCAGGAGGGGGTGGCAGCGTTCCGATAGGGTCGCGGCAATCTCTGCCCCTCCTCCGGCAAAGCGTCCGTCTTCTTCCACAATCAGGGCGCGGTGGGTTTTTTCTGTCGACCGGACGAGGGTTTCCCAGTCAACGGGAGAGAGGCTCCTAAGGTCGATAACCTCCACGGAGATTCCCTCGGACTTGAGTCTGCCTGCGACGGAGAGGGAAAGATTCGCCATGCGGGACCAGGCGACGAGGGTCAGCATGGATCCTTCGCACAATACGGAGGCGGAATCGAGGGAGGGAAGATCGTCCTCCCTGACCGGACCTTCGTCAAAGTACAGGAGATCGTGTTCAAGAATCACCACCGGATCGTCGGAACGGATGGCCATCCGAAGGAGCGAGAGAGAGTCCTGGGGAGAGCTCGGGGCCAGGATCCTGAGACCGGGCACATTCATGAGCAGGGCCTCGATGCGCTGGGAGTGCTGGGCTCCCAGCTGGTGCGCCACTCCGCCCGGCATCCGCAGGACCAGGGGAATGGAGAACTGTCCTCCCGACATGAGACGGATCTTGGCCGCGAGATTCACAAGGGCATCCATGGCCAGAAGGGCGAAGTTGACCGTCATGATTTCGACCACCGGCCGCATGCCGGCCATGGCCGCCCCCACAGCCAGTCCCGTAAAACTGTTCTCGGATATCGGGGTGTCCCGGACGCGCCATTCTCCGTATTTGGCCATGAGCCCTTCGGTGGCCCGGTAGGCCCCACCGAACAGGCCCACATCCTCCCCGATGACAAAGACCCGGTCGTCCTGGGCCATTTCAAGGTCCAGAGCCCGGTTGATCGCCTGCCAACCCGTCTTTTTTTCCGGTTCCCGGGACGGACGAACCGGAGCCGGGGAGGGGTGGAGGGTGGAAAGATCCCGGAAAAGCTCCACCGAAGGATCGGAAGATTTTTCCGAAAACTCCACCGCCGCTTCGATCCGCTCCCGGGCCTTATCAAAGAGGCTCTGGAGCTCGTCCCTGTTCGCCAGGGCTCCATGAGCCAGGCAATGCTCCCCATGGCGCGACAGTCCATCGGCCTCTCCGGAGGTGGAGGAGGGGGAGGGGACCGGGTCCAGGGCCCGGAAGGCCGCCAATTCCTGGCTCGGACGGTAGCTCCCGGGATCGGCCATCGAATGGCCCCGGTATCGGTAGGTGACGCATTCGAGGTGGACCGGCCCCCCGCCAGAACGAAGGGAGCCCA